>JANTFO010000083.1 GCA_024763365.1 Flavobacteriaceae bacterium | reverse complement strand
GAAGTCCGAAGTCGGAAGTCCTATGTCCGAAGTTAAAGATTTAAACTAATGTTTTTTTAAATGCTGTCATCATATTCATCAAATTAAAGGAAAATTCATAATGTGTCTTAAAATGTACTGTTGAAATGTATTGTCTTTTTTTAGCCTTGTAAAGACAAGTTACTACTTCAGCAAGTGATCGAATAGAGTAACCCAAAAATTTTCTATATTCAGGATTTGTTTGTCCTATAGAACCCTCAGAGATGTTTAAAGCTATAGAATCAGCAGCTCTTCGAATTTGAGAGGAAAGATTATACATTTCTTTTTTGGGAAAAGTATCTGCTAAAGAATTTATCTCTTCACCGAAATCCATTGCTTTTTGCCAAATTAATAACTTTTCAAATTTAAATTTCGTTTCCATGTTATATTTTTAAAAATCTTAAACTTCTAGCTTCCAGCTCCCAACTTTCGGCTTCGAACTCTCAAATATTAATCTCGCACCTTCAACTTGATCTCAAACAGCTTCGACCAATGCTTTCCTGTTACAAATAATCGATCGTTTTCTACATCGTATGCTATACCGTTTAATACATCATCATTGGGTTCAATATTTTGACTTTGACGTACTTCTTTATCTAAACCGTTTAAATCAGCAACCCCTTCTATAGCGCCATTCTGAGGATTCATGATCAATAGAATATTCTTCTGCCATACATTGGCATAGATCTTACCATTTACGTACTCCAGTTCATTCAAATTTGTAACACTTTGTTTGTTAGAATAAGATTCAACAAATCCTATTTCATCCAAAGTATCGGGGTCTAAGAACCAAACTCTTTCAGTTCCGTCTGTTTTGATGAGTTTTTTTCCATCATTACACAAGCCCCAACCTTCTTTACTTTTTCCGTAATCAAAGGTTTTAATCCTTTCGAAGTCAGACAAATTATAAACAAAGCCTTTATTATTTTGCCAGGTCAATTGGTAAATTTTATCATTTAGAATAGTCATGCCTTCAGCAAAATAAGCAGGTTCCAAATCAATCTTTTGGAGCACTTTTCCATTTTTTAAATTCACTTTTCGTAAACTTGATTGCCCCATTCTTCCTGTACTTTCATAGAGAAACCCATCGTGGTATTCTAAACCCTGCGTGTAAGCATCTGCGTCATGAGGATAAACATTAACAACTTCATAGTTATACACAACAGGTTCTTTATCAGCGTATAAAGTGATTGTATTGGTTAATTTTTTTGTTTTACCTTCATAGAAAACTAAAGCAGATAACGCATGCTTCCCAAGTCGTTGTTCTTTTAGGATTATTTGAGATGCATCTTTTATATGATGTCCATCAAAGGTGTAGCGTATACTATCTATGGGCAAATTGTTTTTTTCGACTAATTCAAATTTAAGTTGCTCATCAATTTGCAATTTAGTTGATGTTCTAAATTCAAAATTATATTCTTTTTTACATGAGTAGAAAAATAGCACACTCATTGTCAAGATGATAAGTTTTATTTTTTTCATTAAAGGTGTTTTTAAAGTATTTGTACAAATTAACCAAAAACATTTTTTGAGATTTCAAAAATATGGTTAAATTTGCACACTCGAAAATAAACAAGACAAAAATGAAAAAAGATATACATCCCGATAATTACAGATTGGTCGCATTTAAAGATATGTCCAATGACGATGTATTTATCACTAAATCTACAGCGGCATCAAAAGAGACTATTGAAGTGGATGGCGTGGAATATCCTTTGATCAAATTAGAGATTTCCAGAACTTCTCATCCTTACTATACAGGTAAAGTGAAATTAGTAGATACTGCAGGACGTATTGATAAATTTAAATCAAAATACGCCAAGTTTAAAAAATAATTTTTTTTTCAATATATATTCCGCCCCGTTTTGCTTCGCAAAACGGGGCGGAATATTTTTAATAAACTATCTCGCTTACTTCACTTTTAGGTAAGACTCTACATTGATTCCCACTTCATTCCAGGTCTTACTTACTCCATCTGCTCCAGCGTGTTTATCCTTACAAACTTCATGAAGTGAAGCTAAGGCTGCCAAAGCATTAAAATCGTCTAATATAAAACTACCTTGCATAGAAAGCATTTGGCCATCAATAAAATAGCTTAGCGGAATTGCTTTCTCAATACCATTCATTTTAATGTTCGCCGTAGCGACAGAGTCATTCTCTACTGAAATACTACCCGATATAAAATCTGTATGATCCATCACGGCAAAGAAGTTCTCTTTGAGTTTGGTATCTCTGGATTCTTCATTGCTAAACAAACTGCTTACCGGAATAGAAAACTGTATGCCATTTAAAGCTTCACGGGCAGTAGGTGCCGCTTTTATATTTTCAAATTCTAATTTCATAAATTGTCCTTTGACAGCTATTTTATCCGTGGTCTTATATCCTGTCCAAAAAACACTGGTTGTCTCAGGAATCATTTCATACATCTTTCCAGTTCTATCGAATTGGTTTGTTTGATCTTTCTCTTTTTTTGTCTGGTTACAAGCCGTAAAACTTAGACTTAATACAAACAATAAACTGATAAGACTATACTTCATATTTTTAAATTTTTAGTTATTTAATTTATGATCCTTGATTTTGGCAATGGTTCGTTCACCGCCTTTCACTTTATCTCCAATTTTTACTTGGATATCAAAATCCAAAGGTACAAAAACATCAACTCTTGAACCAAATTTTATAAATCCTGAATCCTGACCTTGATTAACGCTAGCATCTTTCATTGCATAGTTCACAATTCTCCTCGCCACAAAACCGGCAACCTGACGATACATAACAGACCCTGTCGTTTCGTTCTCAATCACGATAGTAGTACGTTCGTTTTCTATGGAAGATTTTGGGTGTGAAGCCACCAAGTATTTACCGGGATGATATTGTGAATATAAGACTTTTCCTCCTATTGGATATCTCGTAACATGAACATTCAAAGGGGTCATAAAAATAGATATCTGTATTCTTTTATCTTTAAAATACTCTTGTTCCATAACTTCCTCTATGGCTACAACCTTCCCATCTACTGGTGCCAAAACATGTTGATCATTAGGCTTCGTGTTTCTTTTAGGATTTCTAAAAAACTGTAAAACCAATAAGGTGATTATAAAAAGTGGCACTTGTATCCACTTTTGGACATAGGTGTCATGAATTAACTCACCTGCCAATAAAATACCTATTGTAGAGATGAGCAGGGTGATAAATATTATTTTGAAACCTTCTTTGTGAAACATGTTAAAATATAATTAACTAATAATCATTAAATAAATAAAAATAAAAGGAGCTGAGAATAAAATACTGTCTAAACGATCTAAAAAACCTCCATGTCCCGGAATTAGGTTACTTGTATCTTTAACACCTGCCTGCCTTTTAAACATAGATTCTATCAAATCTCCCATAACACCAAAGGTGCTGACAATTCCTGCAAAAACTATCCAATTTACTAAAGATAACTTTGTAAAAAACAAAGATAGTACATAAGCTGCCAAAAAAGTAAAAAGCATACCCCCGAAAAAACCTTCCCAGGTTTTATTGGGCGAAACACTTTCAAACAATTTCCTTTTTCCAATCAAACTTCCTGTTAAGTAAGCAAAACTATCATTAACCCATACTAATATAAATACCCCGAGAATCGTAATATGAATATAAGCAAATTCATTATTTATAAATGGTATGAGTGTGATTAACGAAAATGGCAAAGCAATATAAACTATACTCAAAAAGACTTTACCCAATCGAATGACTACCGCTTCTTTCTTTAAAAATAAAGATGACATAAATGCTGCAAACGAACTCAAGAACAAAATGATACCACTCCAGGCCGGAATCTTATCATTTATATTTATACTGTTAATATTCAATGAATTAAGGAACACAAAAAGTGATACTGAAATAATGTAAGGAAAAACACTATCCAGCTTGATGAGTCGTATAAACTCAAACAAAGTAAATAACATCAAGATAAAAAAAAGGACCACAAAACTCTGCTGGCTATATAATATACCCAAACTAAGTATGGCAACATACAAAGCACCAAATATAACTCTCTTGATAAATTGAGACATCGATTAATCCTCTAGGAGTAACAAATATAGATTTTTTGAATTATTATTTCCGTAATTTAAAAAATCTTCGTCTTTTTTTTCAGGCAGGTAATCTGCAATAGCACTGATGTTCGTCGGCAGGTTGTTTTTGAATCTTTGCTTGATACTGACCAATGCCTGATCCTTATTTATTTTTAGCTGTTCAAGCCTTGCCAATACGATAAAGTTGTTGGGATATGCATCCAACTTCCTTTCTTTCAATTGATTGGATGAAAAAAGTATACTGCCCTCTTGTGCTAATAAATGTTCACAACTTGTTACAAAAACGGAAGCTTTTTCATCAAGTGAAATAGAAGCAACATTCAAATATTTAATGAGTTCATCATCAAAACAATATGCTGATTCCCACATATTTTCAGAAAATATATTCTGTAAATAGCCTAAAAATTCAGATATACTTTCACAATATAAAAACTTTCCACCTTTTTCTTTAAAATTTTCGACAAACAAAGTATCAATGGGCCTGTCATCTTTATGAGGATCTAAGTTTTCTTTTCCCGCTCCAGATGGTTGCTTTCTGCCAAAAAGTTTGTCTAAAAAACCCATTACTTGTCCGTATCTGTATCTTGCTTGGTTGTAGGTTTGTCCGATTCTTTCTTTTTCTTATCTGATTTATCGACTAATTTTTCTTCCTTCTCAGCTTCTTCCTTTGTTTCTTCTGTCAAGGTTTTTTCGTGCGGCCTTTTGCCAAATATTGTCTCCAGATCATCCTGGAATATCACTTCTTTTTTTAAGAGTTGCTCCGCTAATTGTGTTAACTTATCTTTATTTTCTTTCAAAATATTTACAGCTCTTAGGTATTGTGTTTCAATGATCTTGGATATCTCATCATCAATTAATTTGGCTGTTACTTCACTATAAGGCTTGGTAAAACCATATTCCTGACCGGTTGAATCGTAATAAGTAAGATTTCCAATTTCTTCATTTAAACCATAGATTGTAACCATGGCACGGGCTTGCTTGGTCACCTTTTCCAGATCATTCAAAGCTCCTGTAGAAATTTCTCCAAAGATCACTTCTTCGGCAGCCCTACCACCCAAAGTAGCACACATTTCATCCAACAATTGATTGGTTTTGACAATCATTCGTTCTTCGGGCAGATACCAAGCTGCCCCTAAAGATCGGCCTCTTGGTACGATAGTCACCTTCACTAATGGCGCCGCATGTTCCGTCATCCAACTGACAGTAGCATGGCCAGCTTCGTGAAAAGCGATAGTCTTTTTCTCCAGTTCGGTTACAATTTTGTTTTTCTTTTCTAAACCACCTATAATACGGTCTACCGCATCTAAGAAATCCTGGTGATGTACTTTCTTTTTACCTTTTCTGGCAGCCACTAATGCTGCTTCGTTACAAACATTAGCTATATCGGCACCGGAGAAACCTGGAGTTTGTTTTGAAAGAAATTCAAGGTCAATGTCTTTAGCTAATTTTAATGGTTTAACATGCACTTCAAAAATAGCTTTTCGCTCATTTTTGTCAGGGAGGTCAATAAAGATCTGACGGTCAAAACGTCCGGCACGCATCAAAGCTTTATCCAAAATATCGGCACGGTTGGTAGCAGCAATCACAATTACATTGGTATCAGTGCCAAAACCATCCATTTCGGTCAAAAGCTGGTTGAGTGTATTCTCTCTTTCATCGTTGCCGCCCATCATAGCATTTTTACCTCTGGCTCTTCCAATCGCATCAATCTCATCGATAAAGATGATGGAAGGAGCTTTTTGCTTGGCTTGCTTGAACAAATCCCTGACACGTGAAGCACCTACCCCAACAAACATCTCCACAAAGTCTGAACCTGAAAGTGAATAAAATGGCACGCTGGCTTCCCCGGCTATAGCTTTGGCCAACAATGTTTTTCCTGTACCCGGAGGGCCTACCAGTAGGGCCCCTTTTGGTGTTTTACCGCCTAAAGCGGTATATTTTGAAGGATTTTTTAAGAAATCGACGATTTCTTCCATCTCCTCTTTGGCACCTTCTAATCCGGCTACATCTTTAAAAGATGTTTTGACCTTTTGATCCTGATCAAAGAGTTTGGCCTTAGACTTTCCGATATTAAATATTTGGCCTCCTGCTCCGCCACCACCACCTGACATACGACGCATGATGTAAATCCATATTCCAATAAACAGGATAAATGGTAAAATGTTGGTTAAGATCATCGCCCAATCACTGGAAGCTTCCAAACGGTATTCTATGAGCTTGTCGTCATCTTTTGCCTTTTCGAGTTTTTCCTGAAATAGTTTCAAATCTCCAAACCTGAAATTGTAATAGGGATCTTTGGCTTTGGCGCCAAATAAACCACCACTCCATGCGTTTTCATGATTGGGTTTTTCGGCTGCTTCTTTATTTAAAAAAGCAGTGGCAATTCTTTTTTGATCGAAAATTAGAATACTGTCTATTTCACTGTTCTGCAATAAGTTATCAAACTCTGACAAGGAAATGTCATGAATATCTTTATTGGGGTTCGTATTCTGAAAAAGCAAATAACCTAAAAAGACAAATATGGCTACATAGAGCCAGTTCACACCCATTTTAGGTTTTTTAAAATCTTTGTTTTTTGGGTTTAAAGGATTCATGTTATGATCCTTTTGATCTTTCTTAGATGGATTATCTATATTATCAGGTTTTTTTTGGCTCATAAATCTTAATTAATACTTTCTGAAAAGCTTGTAATTTTGGCATCGCCCCACAAAGATTCAATGTCATAGTGTTCACGTACAGGCACTTGAAACACATGTACCACAACATCTACATAATCTAATAAAACCCACTGTGCGCTGGTTTCTCCCTCGGTATGCCATGCCTTTTCATGCAGTTCTTTACTGATGTCTTTTTGAATTTTAGCTGCCAGTGACTCCACATGCGTGTTGGAAGTACCGGAACAGACAATAAAATAATCACAAACCGTATTTTCTATCTCTCGTAAATCTAACAATTTAATCTCTAATCCTTTACCATCTTCAATACTCTTAATAATATGTGTAATTAATTGGTCTGAGTTGTGATTATTTTTAGTCATTTAAATGTTTTAAATTCAATACAAACATACGTAAAAAGCCATTTTCAATACAAGCTAAATATGTTATTTATCTACTAACTTATTCACATTTCCACTATTATACTATTTTTGCTGAAAATGTTATTATTTTGATAGTCAAACTTCATACCACCCACTCTACTAATGATTATCTTAAGGAACTTTTTAAAAGTCAAAGGCTCGAAAACTTTACCGTAGTTCAAGCCGAACACCAAACTCACGGCAAAGGTCAAAGAGGTAATCAATGGCACTCTGAAAAGGGTAAAAACCTGATTTTCAGTATTTTTTACACACCTGATAAGTTGAAAGCTCAGCATGCCTTTAGGTTAAACCAGGCTGTTTCATTAGCTATTTTTGAGATATTAAAACCTCTTGTTTCTTCTGTCAGTATCAAATGGCCAAACGACATAATGGCAGGCCATAAAAAAATTGCGGGTATCTTAATTGAAAACACCATAAGTAGTCAAAATATCAAACATAGCATTATTGGTATCGGATTAAATATAAACCAAACTGATTTTCCTGATTACTTACCTCAAGCGACTTCTTTGAAATTAGAAACAAATAGTAATATTGACCTCCCTTCCCTACTTGAGGATATCCGTCAAAAATTAATCCATTACTTGTCAAATATTGACATTGACTTTCAAAATTTATCGGATGCTTATCAACAAAACTTATATCTACTACATCAAAAAACAAAACTTCAAACACCTGACAACAAGATATTTACAGGAACTATCCAAGGCGTAAACCTAAGTGGACAGCTACTGGTCAAAAAACATAATGGGCAAGTGGAAAGTTTTAATTTTAAGGGGGTGAAGTATTTGGGGGGATAATGTAAATTTTGTAACG
>JANTFO010000082.1 GCA_024763365.1 Flavobacteriaceae bacterium | reverse complement strand
TGTAAAACAAACTATCAGCTAATACATCCATCTCTCTTTGATAGGTTTCTTCCAGATATTTTTTGGCGAGATAAAATATAAGTCCGCTGTATTTATAGCCTTTCTTTTCGCGTAATTCCGAATCGATAATCTTTTGATAGATACTATCCCTACAATCTGTTCTGAGGTACATATTCTTCGATACGGGAATAGAAAATTCTTTGGAATATTCCTTGCGATAGTATTTATCAGCCGGTTTTTTTGTAGTGCTATCTATTGTGAAAAGATAAAAAGGTATCCAAGCTTGCAATCGGGCGACATGTGAAAGGGCTTCTTTAAAACTAATAGAATCCTTATCGGTATTTTGCAAAAAAGACATTTTTTGACTTAAAAGATCATCCAGCTCATATTTTCCTTCTTCATAAGCTTTCATGAGTAAAGGTAAAGCACCTGTAATTTTTGTGATAGAGGCCAGATCATAGCGGCTGTCATGGGTTACTTTTTGTTTTTGCTCAAAAGTGAAATAGCCAAAAGCTTTGTCATAAACCACTTTTCCTTTACGTGCCACTAAAATTTGTAAACCCGGTGCCATTTCCTGCTTGACCACTTCCCGAGCGATGGAATCTACCCGCTGCAGAGCTTTGCTACTCATGCCAACTTCTTCGGGTATGCCATAAGAAAGTCTTTTGATATTAGGAGAAAATAAACCATCACCTTCCTTAAAATGTCCCGGAATACTTACGGGAATAATTCCGGTCATTTCTAAGGCACCAAAGAGTTTTTGAGCAGTCATTTCCATAGCAATATCCGAATTTTGATAAGACAAAACCAAAGCATTGATATCTGTAAAATCTTTGATTTGAAGCAAGCTATAGGGACTAGCAAAAACGCTGAGTATCACTTTGTTTTGAGAGGCCAATTTATTTAGGATTTCCAAATCAGATGCTGAGAATTTATATGATTTCCAGGGATTTGCATTGGATTTGTGAAAACCGACGAAAACCAGATCAATATCTTTTAGTGTATCTAAAGTATTTTCATCCCAAGTGATTTCAGGAATTTCTGTATACCTATTGAGCATTGTAAGAAAAGGTTCATATTCAGCTTTGGTATCGCCTAATCTTACATAAGCCATTTTTTGGGTCATATCCACTATAGGAAAAATGCCATCATTTTTTAATAATGTGATAGAAGCATCCACCAATTTTCGGTGTAATAAAGTGTCTGATAGTTGATTGAGGTCTTCATATAAATGTGAAGTTGAAACAGGTTTTCGATTTGCCAAACCTACCTTATATTTTGCTTTTAGAATTTTTCTGACAGCATCGTCAATTTCCTCTTTTTTAAGCTTTCCTCTTTTATATGCTTTCTCAAAAAAATTAATAGCTGCCGGGATTTCTTGCGGAAAGAGTAAGATGTCATTGCCTGCTTTAAAAGCCGCTAATTCTAATGCTCCATGCTTTTTGAATTCACCGGCACCTTTCATGTTTAGCGCATCTGTTATGATAAGCCCATTAAAACCCATTTGTTCTTTTAATAAATTTGTCACCACTTTTTTTGATAGGGAAGTAGGTGTGTTTTTCTTTTTTTCTAAAGCGGGTACTTGTAAGTGAGCCGTCATAACAGAAGCCAATCCTTTTTCCATAAGTTTATTGTAAGGATATAGTTCAATGCTGTCTAAACGAGACCTATCTGCTTGAACGATAGGAAGTGTTTTATGAGAATCTTGTTGGGTATCACCATGTCCCGGAAAGTGTTTTGCACAGGCAAGTACGCCGCTATCTTGTAAACCTTGCATAAAAGCCAAGGCTTTATCGCTTACTTTTTGTGGGTTTTCCCCAAACGAACGATTGCCAATAATAGGGTTTTCAGGATTTGTATTAATATCAATAACCGGGGCAAAATTTATATGAATACCCAAACGTTTGTGTTGTTCTCCTATACGCTTTCCCATTTGGTAGATGAGTTGATCATCTTTTACAGCTCCGAGTGTCATATTCCAAGGATATCGGTAGGTGCTGTCTAAGCGCATATTGAGGCCCCATTCCCCGTCAAAACCTATTAAAAGGGGTGTTTTAGAAATGGATTGGTAGTGATTATTTAAACGGGCTTGTTTGTCTGGATTTCCTTGCATAAAAATCAGACCACCTATATGATAATTTTGTATTAAATTTTCTATATAAACCCTGTGCTTTTTATTCCGATGGCTATCGGGATTAGAGTAAGCTGCTACCATAAAAAGTTGTCCGATCTTTTCCCTTAAACTTATATTTTGCATGATACTGTCTACCCATTTATGCTGCGCTTCCTTATCATTACTTTGTAATGGATCCGGTTGTTGGGCATACCCTGAAAGAAATATTGAAAATAGAACTAGGGAAAGTATTATTTTTGACATATTAAAATGAAAAATCTTTGACATATACGATGGATAAGTGGCTCAAAAATACGTAAAAAAAGTCGACAGCAGTAAGCCTGCATCAGTGATAGATTAAAAAAATAGCTGCCATTTATAATTCATAATTCATAATTCATAATTATATTTGTACTCATGTCACACAATACTTTTGGAAAAAAACTGCGATTAACCACTTTTGGAGAAAGCCATGGGGTTGCTATAGGCGGAATTTTAGATGGTGTTCCTGCCGGAATTGAGTTAGATATAAAAGTTATCCAAAAAGAATTGGATAGGCGTAGACCCGGACAATCAAAATTGTCGACTCAAAGAAAAGAGCCGGATGAAGTTGAAGTATTATCGGGCGTTTTTGAAGGTAAAACCACCGGAATGCCTATTGGTTTTATGATCAAAAATACGGATCAAAAGTCAAAGGATTATTCACATTTAAAAGATGTGTACCGCCCCTCACACGCCGATTTTGTGTACGATAAAAAATACGGATACCGCGATTATCGTGGCGGTGGTCGTAGTTCGGCTCGCGAAACGGCCAATTGGGTTGTGGCAGGAGCGATAGCCAGGCAAGTGATACCGGAGATAGAGATTAATGCTTTTACTTCAACAGTAGGTGATGTTACTATTGACAAACCTTATCAAGCATTAGATTTTTCAAAAACAGAATCCAACCAGGTACGATGTCCTGATCAAGGTACGGCCAAGAAAATGGAGGCGCTTATAGAAAAGATAAGAAAAGAGGGTGATACGATAGGGGGAAAAATTACTTGCGTTGTGAAAAACGTGCCTATTGGTTTAGGAGAACCGGTGTTTGACAAGCTACATGCTGCTTTAGGTAAAGCTATGTTATCTATCAATGCTGTAAAAGCTTTTGAATATGGAACCGGTTTTTGTGCCGCTGATATGAGAGGTTCAGAGCACAATGATTTATTTAATCCCGATGGAAGCACTATAACCAATATGTCGGGGGGTATTCAAGGAGGTATCAGTAATGGAATGGATATATATTTTCGTGTAGGTTTTAAACCTGTAGCCACTTTGATGCAAGATCAAAAAAGCATGGATAAAGCGGGTAATGAAGTAGTAGTTAAAGGTAAAGGCAGGCATGATACCTGTGTAGTGCCACGTGCTGTACCTGTGGTAGAAGCTATGGCAGCTTTAGTATTGGCAGATTTTTGGTTAATGCAAAAATAATTTAGTTTCCTGCCTCTACAGATTTGATCAACGCCTCTACATCTACCTGACTTGGAGTAGGTATCTCAATAGTTTCTGAATGTTTTAGTGTTCTATCTGTATAGTAGTATGCTAGCAGGACACCATCAAAGGGATCATTAATTTTTTTAATCTCTTGTATACCCGAAAGCGGGTAATCCCAGTTATGAAAATAACCATTGACATAGGCATATTTTGCCCCGATCAGTACATGGCCGTCTTTTCTTTGATTTGACCAACGATAGAAATACGGAAAACCGAATGCAAAAATTGATAAAAAAAGGATTATCCCTAATCCTGTTAAAGCCATTAGCAGACGTTCTTCACCATCACTCATGAAAATTACAAATAAACCAAAGATGATAACTATTAAAACAGAGGTTACAATAAATATCGCTGTATTTTTCATCATTTTAGCAGAAAATAGATGATTGATGTATTTTTTTTTATCCATTTTATCCATTTGCCAATAGGCAATTAGACTATCCCCATCTATCAAAGATTGCATTTTTTGTGCCCTGCCTTTAAACATAAACCCAATTACGATGGAAACTAACATAAAAAAGATACTTATCATGATAAGTGCAGGGTGGAAAGCTACTATTTCTGTAATAGCTAAGATAATGATAAAACCAAACATTATTGCAAGTAACCAAGCAACTTTTGCTATAGGCATTTGACTGTTCTTGAGTTGAATTTTTTGATTGGCTCGGTTAAGCATTTCTGTATTGATTTTTCCTTTGACGCTGCCATTTTTTTGGTAAAAATTTTCTTTTTGCTTAGGTGACGATCTTAGATCATAACCACAACTTTGACAAAATTTATCATTTGGATTTACAGGTTGATTACATTGTGGACAATGGTTCATAACTAGCGTTTTAAATTATTTTGCTTTTTGATTTCCTTTGAATAATAGCATGATTTCAACAAATAGCATGGCCGCCAAATATATGATATTGATACTCCAATAGCCATTTTCAAAACCGGCACCTATGAGCGCTATGGTAAAAATGATTTGAATACCTAAGATGATCTTAACCAAAGCATTGTAAGGTTTCGCTTTGTTACGTCTTAGAAGTGCCAGTAATAATATGACTGCCGAAAAGAACAACAAACCTATCTTTTCATCGGAATGCGATGCGAAGCTCAGGAGAATATTCACTATGAAATAAATCATAGTCCACAGGCCTAGTTTGGTATTTTGCTTTGAGGTCTCTGAATTTGAATTATCATAAGCATTCTGTTCAAAAGTGTCAGATTGATTGTTTTGACTTACTTGTTTTACCTTATCTTCTAAAAAATCTTTTGCTTTGTTTTTACCTTGGTCAATTATTTTGTCTTTAAGTGATTTACGCTCCCTTTTGTGCATTTTGGGTTTGTCTTTGTCTTCTGTTGTTTCAATTTTGATCCCACAAGAAGGGCAAAATGTTGGATTGTCAATCAGCTCGTGTCCGCAGTTGGTACAGTATTTCATTTTGATATAAGTTTTAACATTAAGAAATTAAAGTTCATTATGTTTTTTTATCAGGTACTCCTTTATCGTGTTTTTTAAGGTCTTTAAACCCTTTTTCTATGTCGTTGGTTAATTTATCCAGATCATAGCCCGTCATGGCTTTTATTTGTTTTTCTACATTTTCCATTTTAAATGGGTCTTTACCTGTGCTGATATGCGTTTTTACCTTTTTGGCATATCCCATGGCCACTTTTAACTTTGGATCTAAGTCGGGCATGTCTAAACCTTGTTTTTCATATCCTTCTCTTACTGATTCAAGTGTATGAATGGCTTTTTTTAATTGGGCATAGGCTTCTGTTTTGGAACCGGCATCTACTGCGTTTTTTACTTTGGTTTTGTACATATCTCCCATAGCATCGGCATCTAATAATCGGCCATCGCCATGTTTTACGCGTTTGATATTGGCATCTATGATCTCTATTTCTCCTGTTTTAGGGTTTAACCTGTGGTCTGAATAATCTGAACAAGCCTCGGCATCATATTTATCGGTACCTCTTTGTTGGTGTTTACCTGCCCAGGTTTCGGCATCTATCATTTTGGGTTTACCAGTAATATTTCCAAAAATCTCATAAGATTGATTTAACCAATCATCACGGTGTAATTCGATATAATCAACGCTACCGTCTGCACGTTTTACTTTTCTTAATACTCTGTAATCTCTATCAGTATTGACATTATCTGCGCCGGCACCAGGCGTTCTAAAATCATCAATGATGATATCTTCTTGTGGTATGCCGTATTTATCCTTGATAAATTGCTTGAGGTGAAAATCGTGTTCTTTGTAGATTTTATTTCGAGAAGCTTCAAACACTCTTTTAATTCTTGGATTACCTAATTCTTTGATAGTTCTCACTTGCTCCGGGTCACGCATTATTTCCAATAATTTCTTTTGATCAATTACCTCATTATCGCCTTCAACTTTGGTGTTTTTCAGGATTTCATCAAAAAATTCTTGTGGTGATTTATAGGCAATTTTCCTATTCATGGCTTCTACATGCAACTTTTTGGTCAGTTTTCTAACCATCACTTCCTCTACCATTCCCTTGGCTGTCAATTTTCCGGCTTCATAGACAGATTTGGTTTGATATAGATTGTATAAAAATTCGCCACTGATGAATATTGTCCAGGCAAGAATTTTATTATCCCTTACTATTAATTCAATATTTTCAATTGAGAGTAAACGACCTTTGGCCATATTCATCATCATGGGGACAAATTTTTGGGTTTGCATTTTCCAAAAATCATCAAGAGTGGCATTAGGTTCGTAAATGTAAAGGTTCAGTGCTTCTATCATGCCACCTTTGATCATGCCTGCTCCAGTCGCTAAAAGCCCACCGGCTGCTAAACCACCCGTAGCATAGGCCATCAATGCGCTAAAAGCAATGTCGCCTGCCCACTCGGTCCATTCCAATGTGGTTTCTATGGCAGTAGCCCATCTGTCCACACTTTTATAACCTTCAGCTCCTTCAGCTAAAATTAAATTGGATGCGATTTTCCAAATTCGATTCCTGAGTTCTACCATTCCTTCGGCACCCAATGTCATTTTGCGTTTTTCTAAAAGCTCGGTAAGTCTTCTGGTGGGTTCCCCTGCCGGCACATAATTGCTAATGACATATTTACATTCTTCGTAGGCTTTTACCCAATCCGGAAACTCACTACCTATACCATAGGTTTTTACATTGATAGTTAAAACTTTTTCAAAAAGCTCGGGCTTATCTGTTGTTGAGATAGGGGCTTTTATCAGATATTTTAAAGGAATGATATTTCCTGTTCCCGGTATATCTTCTTGAGTATTAAAGCGGTATTTACCATAAGGATTATTACCCCAAATATCAATAAATTCAATAGTGGGGAGCAGTACACTGACTAAATTTAAAGATTCTTTGTCGTCTGAAAGTAACTCAAAACTCAGGTTTGATAAGGCGTTTTTATCAGAAATAATCTGATTAGTCTTTTCGTCATAAACTTGCAATTCAAAATCAAAATCCTGTTCTATGGGCTTTTCTGCTATAAAATTGAATTCATCTTTATCATTGACGCCATGTTGGATGAATAATCCTTCACGAGAAACCGTAACTTGCACATGGGCTTCCAAGGGTTTTTCTTTATCTTGGGAAGCCATCAATACAAGGGTTTTACTCAGGCTGTTTTCCCCTTTTTTAGGATGTAAAATGGGACCAGTTAGTATGACTTTAAAAGCGGTTTCATCGGTTTTTTTAATGTCAATTTCTGTTAATGGCTCTTCAATAATATCAACTCCTGTTCGATACAATCCTTTAAGTGTCCAATTCTTTTCATCGCCTGTATCTTCGAGCCAAACTTTGAATTCTAGCTCACTTTGTTCTTTGACATCAGGAAAAGAGCAGTTATAAATTTCGGATTCCAATTTGCAATCCAGTAATTGTAGGCTTAGTTTTTCTTCCAGAGACTCTTCAACTTCTTGATTTTCATCAATAATATCAACCTGCATTAATACATGAACTTCATTTGGTGGATGTGAGGATATGGAAGTTGGATTGGGATTAGAGGCTTCTATATTGATGGCTACCCAACCCTCATCCCAAACAGGAGCTGAAATATCCACCCAATCATCCATTTCTGTAAAAACTATGGCTTTCGAAAGCTCATCTATAGGTTCATTTTGCTCATTTTGAACTTGCGCATATAGGGTGATAAATTGATCTACATCAGGGCGCAGGCTTCGTTTGTTATCAGGGGCGGTTTCAAAGACAATGCGCCTTCCACCACCGGTATTGATACGGATCTTTTTCTGAAATTGATTTCCTTCGGCATTGGCATTGACGGCTATATCGAAACTGCTTTTTTGAGCTTGGCCTTTTATTTCCAGTTGACAATTGAGCGGTGCTCTACCTTGATTGGGTTTGATTTGTAAGGCCGGTTCGGGATTTTGGATTTGGATACCGGCCGGGATTTGCTTTTTGCTTTTTTCTGTTATTTTCCAAACTTTTATAGAAAGATTATGTTTTTTTTCTTCTGTAAAATCAAAACTTTC
>JANTFO010000081.1 GCA_024763365.1 Flavobacteriaceae bacterium | reverse complement strand
GCCCGTTTTAAAGCAAAGGTGTTGGAAAACGGAAAACTTAAGATCTCACCCAATGATAGAAAAAGCATTCCTAAAATGGGGAAAATATAATGATATCCCACATTGAGTACCCAGAAACTCATCACAAAGATCCACCCGCCCCAAATGATGATTCTGATAGCATCGTATTTTTTCTTTTCCAGATAATGTACCACCGGCATCTCAATGGCAAAGATCAGGAATCCATTACCGGCCATCAACAGCCCTATCTGGGCTTCCGTAAGTTGGATAACTTTGTCATAATATAATGGTAAAGTGCCAAAAAACTGCATAAAGGCGATACCCATCAACAAAATAGCAAAGACAAATAATAAAAATATCCGGTCACTATACGGAGATTTTTGGGAAGTATCAACAGTGATGTCATCATCACCGGACAATGATTTCATCTCCCGGTCGTGTAAGAAAACATACATCATTACACCGGCAGCAATACAGGTAAGCCCATCTATCCAAAACAATCCCCGGTAACCCGCTGAAGCAATAATCAACCCACCTAAAGCCGGTCCTACCGAAAAACCGAGATTGATTGCCAGCCTTATCAAGGTAACCGACCGGGTTTTACTGTCCTCATTACTATAGGCATCCATGGCAACCCAAACGGCAGGGCGATATAAATCCACAATGAAACTCACGATAAAAATGCCTGCAAGAAACTGAACATAAGTCGTCAAATATTGCAACCCGATAAACAAAAGTCCGCCTGTTACCAAACTAAACAACATGACCTTGTAATACCCAAACCGGTCCGTCAATTTACCGCCTATATAAGTCCCTGCAGCCGAACCCAATCCGTAGGCCGTCATAATCCAGGCTACTTGATCCAACCCTAAATGCAGGTGTTTGGTCAGGTACAAAGACAAGAAAGGCAGTACCATCGCCCCTGTCCGGTTGACCAAGGTTATAAATGCCAAAGACCAAATTTCTTTGGATAGATTACGATAGGGTACGATGAGACTGGATAATTTCATTTAGTTAGTAAAATATAAAGGCTTAAAAGTAACTAAATAAATATTTGAATTACTTTTGTGTCAAACTAATTTTTTATGAAGCCTATACACTACTATTTATCCTTAATGATGATGCTATTTTTAGCCAACTCCTGCCAATCAGAGAAAAATGCAGAAGCCATTAAAAGTATCGAAGCCTTTCAATACAAATTGAACAAGGAATACGCCAATCCTGAAGAATCCCCGCTTACGGAAGAGGACCTGGCTCATTTTACCCAGTTAGATTTTTATCCCATTGACCTTAAATTCCTTGTAAAAGCCCGCTTTGAAAAGAATGAAAATCCCGAGCCTTTTGCCATGGCCACCACAACCGACAGAAAACCTATGTATCAAAAATACGGTATTTTATATTTCCAAATTGACGGACAAGATTGTATGCTCGCTGTATATCAATCTATTGACTTAATGAGTTCAGATGTGTACCAAGATTATCTTTTTGTCCCCTATACCGACCTGACCAGCGGCAACACTTCCTATGGTGGCGGGCGCTATATTGACCTCACACTACCTTTAGGCGATGAAGTGACCTTAGACTTTAATCAATCTTATAATCCCTACTGTGCCTATAACCATAAGTATTCTTGTGTGATACCACCCAAAGAAAATAATTTAGATGTGGAAATTAAGGCGGGGGTGAAGAAGTTTCATTGAGGGAACTTTTAATAACCACTTTGCATAAATCTTTTTTGCAGCTGAATGGGGGCTTAAATTTTCTTTATTTGCATCAGCTATTCCTTTTTCAATTGACTCTTTTTCAGCATCAGAAATCTCGTCTCACCAATCTTTAGATTCTTTTTTTCTCAAATCCAATATTTTCTGGATGATCGTACTATCTTCCAAGGTTGTCAGCCATTGAATGAGTTCTATTTTTTTATTTTGAATAACTATTTCCATAATTCAAAGAAATCGTCTCATAAGCTTAAAAAGTTGTCATTTAGAGTGGAGTCGAGAAATCTAACATATTGATTTTTAAAGAATTAGATTTCTCCATTGCAGTCGAAATGACAGAAAACCTTGCTTATGAGACGGCTTCAATTGTACGGCGATATCATTTAAGATGACTATAAATAATTTGTTCAATTGATTGAAAAGTATGTATTTTCGCAAGTATGATTAGTAAAAAACAATTACGCTACGATACCGCCTACATCCGTATGGCACAGGAATGGGCCAAGTTGTCACACTGTCAAAGAAAGCAGGTGGGGGCTTTAATCGTCAAAGACCGGATGATCATCTCCGATGGTTACAACGGGACACCTACCGGTTTTGAAAACCAATGTGAGGATGAGGAAGGCTTCACCAAATGGCACGTACTACACGCCGAAGCCAATGCCATTCTCAAAGTAGCCCGCTCTACCCAATCTTGTGAAGGGGCTACGCTTTACCTGACGATGTCTCCCTGTAAAGAGTGTAGTAAACTCATCCACCAATCCGGGATCAAACGACTGGTGTATAGAGATGCCTATAGCGACACCTCCGGGGTAGATTTTTTAAAAAAAGCGGGGGTAGACGTCAACCAATTGGACATTGACAATGCGTAACAATAAAGCAAATATTGTTTTTTATATGGGGTTCGCTGCCGCTATCGGAATATTGATAGGTAGTATGCTGGACTATCATAAAAAACCTTCTTTCTCCCTACTTTCCCAACACAATGATGAATACAAAATTAAAAGACTGCTCGACTATATCCATTATGATTATGTAGATGAGGTCAATACTGATTCTCTGTTGGATCGTGCCATCAACCAGATCATGACCAACCTGGATCCACATTCGGTGTATATCCCCAAATCTGAATTGCAAAGGGTGCAGGAAAATATGGAAGGTAATTTTTCCGGTATCGGTATACAATTTCGGATGATTCGAGATACGGTTACGGTGATAAACATCATCAAAGACGGCCCGGGTGAAAAGGCAGGCTTACAGCCAGGTGACCGCATTTTATTGAAAGACCAAGACACGCTTTACGGAAAATTATACGATAGCGAGTATGTGATGCATTTTCTTAAAGGCGAAGCCGGCACACCTTTACACCTGAAAGTGTATCGTAAAAAAAATAAAGAATTCCTGAATTTCGATTTTGTCCGTGGGAAGGTCAACCTAACCAGTGTACCGGTGTATTATATGATCAATGAGGTTTTGGGTTATATCAAAATCGAGCGTTTTGCGCGTAATACCTATGATGAATTTTCAGAAGCTTTACAGGAATTACTCGCACAGGGTATGCAAAAATTGGTATTGGACCTCAGGGGAAATACCGGTGGGTATTTGGATATGGCCAATAAAATAGCTGATGAGTTTTTAAAAGACGGAAAACTCATTGTCTTTACCAAAAACAAATCCGGAAAAGTCAATAAGTCCTTTGCCACATCTAAAGGTGATTTTGAAGAGGGCAAGGTCTATGTTTTGATCAATGACCAAACCGCCTCTGCCAGTGAAATTGTAGCCGGTGCTTTACAAGATAATGACAAAGGTACCATCGTTGGTAGGCGCTCCTTTGGAAAAGGCCTTGTGCAGCAAGAAATGGCCTTAGGTGACGGCTCAGCGGTACGCTTAACTACAGCTCGCTATTACACCCCAACCGGCCGTTCTATTCAAAAACCTTACACTAAAAACAACGAAACTTACTTTGACGATATTCACCTGCGTGCCGTTCACGGAGAGCTTTTACATAAAGATAGTATCCACACCATCGACAGCTTAAAATATACTACCCCAAAAGGCAAAATAGTCTATGGCGGAGGAGGTATCATTCCGGATGTTTTTGTACCAATTGACACCACCATGTTCGTGCCGGCCATACAACCGGGTAAGATCAATAGTTTTGTGTTTGATTATATAGATGCCCGACGTAAAAACCTGGAAACATTAGACTGGAATACTTTTCAACAAAGTGTCAAAGCACAGGATTTGCTGCAAGCCTACTTAAAAGAATATCCCGTAAATCATACAGAATTGCTCGATAAAATGATTTTTGGCAATTACCTGAAATCTTTGGCTACAAGGGAATTATTCGGGGAAACCGGCTTTTACCGTGTTTTCGAAAAACAAGATAATATGATCCAAAAAGTTTTGGAATTAGAACAATCACAACTTGAATAAAACTAATATAAATATATACTTTGCTTCCGACCAGCATTTTGGCGCTCCTGATTCTAAAAAAAGTAAGGAAAGAGAGCAAATTTTTGTGCAATGGTTGGATGACATCAAAAAAGATGCAACCCATCTTTTTTTACTAGGCGATCTTTTTGATTTTTGGTTTGAATACAACACAGTTGTTCCCAAAGGTTTTGTAAGGGTATTGGGTAAATTAGCCGAACTCTCCGATGCAGGAATTAACATTCAATTTTTTGTAGGCAACCACGACCTGTGGATGCGAGATTATTTTAAACAAGAACTTCAAATTCCTGTACAACACAAACCCCAAACCTACACTTTTGCCGGTAAGAAATTCCTGATCGGTCATGGTGATGGCTTAGGACCCGGTGATAAAAGTTTCAAACGAATGAAAAAGGTATTTGTACACCCTATTTCTAATTTTTTATACAAATGGCTACACCCGGATATAGGCGTCAAACTAGGACAATACCTTTCCTTAAAAAACAGATACATCTCAGGAGAGGAGGATCTCAAATATCAGGGAGATGATAAAGAAATGTTGGTACAATATTGCCGCAATATCGAAGCCCAAAAGCATCATGATTACTACATCTTTGGGCATCGTCACTTGCCCTTGGAAATTTCCATTGCTACAAATAGCAAATACATCAATACCGGTGACTGGATTACATATTATTCCTATGCCGTATTTGATGGAAAGAATCTTGTGCTAAAAAACTTTAAACCTAATCTATAATCTCATGAAAAAACTATTCATTTTCGTCGTTTTTGCTTCTTTTCTTATTTCTTGTAGTTCAACAAACCCATTGATCAAAGACTCAAAAGATGTACTTCCGAAAGAAGTTGTAGAAATGGGTCTGTATTTTGGGATGAGAGAATCAGATTTTTTAGACAATTTCAAATACGAAGACAAAAGCACAAGTTTTGGTTTTAGAAATATTTATACCCTAAAAACTAAGCATCCTGATATCGAATTGATATCACTCTATTTTGATACAGATGACAATAGCCCTCTTTACGAAATGATTATACTATATCCTGATGAAGAAAAAGCACGCCAAGCCGGTATAGCGGTTTTAGGACAACCTAATCTAAATGGAACTGAATGGATGTTTAAACGCAATAACAGCCATGACATCAAAGCATGGAACTATCAAAACAAACTGATCGTCACGGCGCTCATACCAAATACAGAATGGTATGAAGAAATGTATGGCACCAAATAAGCAGAACTATTCACGATTTTATCTGTTACGAAAATCCCATGAATAATTCGGGGTACATTTTTAGGTTTTTTTAGCTAAGGAACCAACTCGTCCCCACGTAATTCTCTAAATCGCTTCCGAGCTTGTACTAAGTATATACTGGAGGGGTGTTCCAGTATAATTTTCTCATAATACTTCTCGGCTTTTTCAGGCTCCAACAAATACGTATCATAGAGTTCAGCCAGATTAAAAATAGCATCATCCATCAATATATCATCAGCAGTGTATTGCTCTATTTTTTGATATTGTTCGGCTGCTTTGGAATAATCTTTTAATTCGGTATAAATTTGACCCAACTTATACAAGGCTTCATCCTCAATGCTATGGCCTTTATACAGGTTGACAACTTTTTGCAGACTATCTATCGCAGACCGGTATTGATGTTGATAAGAGAGTAAATCTGCTTTTGCATAGGTTTTTAAGGCCACGTCTGTTGAATCTTTAGCCATATTATCGTTGATGATAAATTCCAGGTCTAAAGCATCGTTGGCGATGAGTTTAGTAGTTCCTTTTTTCAGGACTTCCAATTGAATTTTGGCCCATTCAAAATCACCTTTGAAATAAGAAGTTTGCGCCACTTTAAAACGGGCTTCGTGTGCCAGTGGATGGTTTTTTAATTTAGTTTGTACTTGTGAGTAATAGATCAAAGCTTTGTTATAAGCTCCCGTGTAAACTAATACGTCGGCAAGCATGATCTTTATACGGGCTTTATCAAATTCGTTCAAACTGTTTTCAAGGCTTTGTTCTAGAACACCAATAGCTTGTTCGGGTTTTTTCTGATAAAAACTCAAAAAATCGGCATAGGATAATTGTAAGAGCAAGGTATTTGGCCCTTCACCGTATGTTTTAAAAGCTTGCTGATAGGACTTGTCTATTTTCTCCAGATCATCCGAACTGCGCTTTACACTTTCCAATAGATAGTATGTAGCTTCTATCTGCTGTGTACTATCTGCAGTTTGGTTTTTGACAAAAGAAAAAGCTTCCTTAGCCGTGTTATAATCGCCGGCTTCAAAAGCTACTTTGCCAATATCAATAATGCCGTACAAATTGGCTTTATTACGTTGATAAATTGCCTTTTCCTGTATAAAGGCTTTTCCATAAGATCCTTCCTGAATAAAAACCCAGGCAAGTAATTTGTTCCAATCGTTTTGTGGATTGTTTTGCAACCTTTGTATCAATATCCTTTTAAAAAGGCGGTTATTTTCGTCATAAGCATCATCCGAAATGTACTTATTCAAATATTTTTGAATTTGCTCCAAAGTATACCTTTCCGATTCCAGGGTATCAAAATACGTTTCAAACATCTTTTCCATATCACCCATTTCACTATAGATGGTCGCAATCCTGATGTTATAATTCACATTTGGATTTTGGGCATTAAGTATAGCATAAGTTTCCAAAGCATAGTTTAGCTTGTGCTTATCATAAAAACTACGGGCTATTTCATAAGCACTTCGATCTCCATTCTTTACATAGTCCATCGCTTTATCATAAAGAATTTTAGCTTCCTCCTCTTTGTTTTGAACTTCCAGATTATACGCCTGTTCCACCAATATAAAATGATGTTTAGGGTATTTTTGATAATGCGTTTTTAATAGATGATCTATTGATTCATATTCATCCAAAGCCTGTTTGGATTCGATCAATCTTTTGAAATAATACACCCTGGTGGGATTACTTTCATACATCTGTTCGTACAAACTGGCCGCTTTTTCATATTCCCCTTTCCTAAAATAGGTTTGCGCCAACTTCGTATCTTGAGCGAAAATTTGCACCAAAGACAAAAAACACAATATATATAAGGTTTTTTTAAGCATACGGACAAACCTACAAAGAAAAATTATAATTGAGATTAGTAAAATGTTAATAGAGTATTCTATTTGTTACTATATAAATAAGCCGTGTTTACTCCATATATAAAGTATCTATAACTTACTGCTAGCTGCCTACTGCATATTGCTACCCATTTATTTATCTTTGCCTCTTATTCCTAAAAATAATAAGATGAAAATCATCTCTTATAATGTCAACGGTATTAGGGCTGCGCTTAAAAAAGGTTTTATCGACTGGTTGCAAGCAGCCAATCCCGATGTGATAGCCCTGCAAGAAACCAAAGCTCATAAAGAACAATTGGATTTAAGTGTTTTTGAAGAAGCCGGCTATCCCTATCACTACTGGTTTTCGGCAGAGAAAAAAGGCTATAGCAGTGTAGCGATACTTTCCAAAGTAGAACCCAATCATGTAGAGTATGGGACCGGTATAGAGTATATGGATAAAGAAGGGCGAAACCTACGTGTAGATTTTAACGATATTTCTATTATGAGTTTGTATTTACCCTCCGGCACAAGTGACCAAAGGTTGGAATTGAAATTACAATACATGGATGATTTTTTGGATTATGTGGAAGACTTAAAACAAAATATCCCAAATCTCGTTATATGTGGTGACTATAATATTTGTCATAAACCAATTGATATCCATGATCCGGTGCGTTTAAAAAATGTATCAGGTTTTTTACCGGTAGAACGCGAATGGTTGAGTAAGTTTATTGATAGTGGATTTGTCGATAGCTTTCGACTTTTTAACGACCAGCCACAACAATACTCCTGGTGGAGCTATAGAGCAGGTGCCAGACAAAAAAATAAAGGTTGGCGTTTGGATTACCACATGGTTAGTGAACCGCTCAAAGAACGTATCAAAAGAGCCGTTATTTTTCAAGAGGCTAAACACTCCGATCATTGTCCGGTCATGGTAGAAATTGAAAATTTATAAATATGAGAACAAAATGGAGCATCTTATT
>JANTFO010000080.1 GCA_024763365.1 Flavobacteriaceae bacterium | reverse complement strand
AAAGCATCATATCCCGATTTACTTATTTTATCTAATATTTCATCTACTTTGCGTTGCGTATTTTTTTTCTCTTTAAAACTTTTTCTTTTATGAAGCACTTCAGTATTGGTGTAAACTTTTTTGAAAGTAGCTTTTGGTTTTGACATATTACCCCTTTTTATCTTGCCTTCTCCTAAGAAATAGGTTAAAACAAAACCCATCAATGCGCCTCCTAAGTGTGCCATACCACTTCCGCCATTTACCCCACCAACTCCTAACGCACTTATACCGACCCATACTGCTGTTAAAAGCCATAATTCTACACTCCCTACAAATCTTAAACGCAATGCATACCGCGGAATCTTAGTTGCCAAACCTACTAAAATTGCAGAAACTGCCGCAGAAGAACCTACTAAAGTATACGAAACTTCAGATGCTCTAAAATAGTAATACAGTATAAAAGAAAGACCGCCTGCCAAGATACCAGAAATGTAATACACCCAAAACTGCTTTTCCGAGAAAAAATCCAAAAATAGATTTCCTATATAGAATAACACTAGTAAATTCCCGAAAATATGAAAGAAACGGAAGTGTATAAAAGCATAGGTAAATACAGTCCAGGGTTTTTCTAAAAATGACGTAATGGCCGATGGCATGGCAAAATAATTAATAAAAAAAATCGAAAATCCCAACGCAACAACAAAAAAAAGTAATTGTAGATAAATTAAAAGCTCTATAGCGCTCAGACCTTTTAAATAAGCTTTTATATCAGGGGCGTTTGACATACTATTTATTAGATTTGGATTTTAGTTTGATACTCCATTCAAATTCAAAGGCAGAAACCTGTTCGCCTTTTTCATCCACACCTTTAGACTTCAAACGAATCAGCTGCCCTTCTCCCGTTTCTATAGTTTTTTGAAGTGCGGTATCGATTAAATCTGCTTGATCACAGGTAAACATGATAAGACCTCTTGCTTTTTTAGTAAATAGTGCATTTTGACTTGTGACAAGCATAGAGACTGGCTTACCGGAAGTATAGATCTTTTTCATTACCAAAACTCCGGTAGATAATTCAGCAGCCATTGATTGTACACCATAGTATAATGATCGAAATGGGTTTTGATTGATCCAGCGATGACGCACTTTGACTACGGCACTTTGTTCCGTGATTTGATGTAATCTTACGCCTGTAAAATAAGCCGAAGGTAACTTTAGGAGTAAAAAGCGGTTGATATGTCGTTTGGTAAATTCCATAAAAATTATTTGCGCAAATTACAAAAGATTTAATAATTCTTGTACAAACTATGCCATGATTATTTTTTCACTAATGGACGCGAATTATACGAATTAATATTAATCTTAAAAAACTGTATTCTCACATAACTTACTGAATTTAATATAATTAGCGAATATTGACATTTAAATGAAACGTATATTAAACAATATTATTTAATTATATACATTGTTAAATATATGTTAAAATACAGTACTTTGTTTTGCATGGTACTATTTTTTACTCTTATCTTTGCATTGTCAAATACTAAAATTTTAATCATCATGATCCAACAAAACGAAAAAACCACTTCATTTTTGACTCATTTGTCAGGTTTGTCTAATCTGGTCATTCCACTGGGTAGTATTATTGTCCCATTGATCATTTGGCAAACTTCAAAAAAAGACAGTGGATTCATTGACCATCATGGTAAAGAAGCCATGAATTTTAACATCAGTTTCTTACTCTATAATATTGTCGCTGCCATACTCTTACTCGGTTCTGTTTTTGGAACTATTTTTAATGGTATTCAATTAGACCAATATGAAAGTAGTGAAAACTTTGCCGAATTACTTTTTAGTGCCGGTGGTTTTTTGACAGCTGTACTTGTTTTATCCACCATGGGTATCATCAAGTTAATCCTGATCATTGTTGCAGCAGTTAAAGCTAACAATGGAAATTTATACCGTTATCCATTGACCATACGTTTTATTAAATAATATATTCAACTAACTAAGCATGTATTCGATTATTTTATTTATCATCAGTTTATTAAAAATGCTGCTCCTAATTTTATAGCATTTATCAAGGACCTTTAAAATCAATCTCATGAATATTGAAAACACCAAAGCACAAATGCGTAAAGGGGTATTAGAATACTGTATTCTCAATATCATTAAAGACAATGACGCCTACACTTCAGACATATTAAATCAATTGAAAGAAGTAAAACTAGTCGTTGTCGAAGGTACTGTATACCCTTTATTGACACGTTTGAAAAACTCCGGACTATTGTCCTACAGATGGGAAGAATCCACATCCGGACCACCCCGTAAATACTATCAATTAACCGACAAGGGAGAAGAATTTCTTAATGAATTAGGTACTTCCTGGGAGGAATTGAACAAAGCTGTAACTAACCTAACTAAATCAAAGAAATAAGATCATGAATAAGACCATAAATATAAATCTTGGTGGACTCTTTTTCCATATAGACGAAACTGCCTTTAACAAACTGAAAACATATCTTGATGCCATCAGTAATTCACTGAATGATGAACCTCAGGGCAAAGAAGAAATCATCAAAGATATCGAGCAACGAATCAGTGAACTGCTCAGCGAAAAAATCTCTGACGAGCGCCAAGTTATCAACGAAAAAGACATCGATGAGGTGATCGCTATCATGGGGCAACCTGAAGACTATATCTATGATGATGAACTTTTTGCTGAACAACAAGCCAAGAACGGGCCGAAAAAATTATACCGTGACAGTACTGATAAAATTTTAGGTGGTGTATCCTCCGGTTTAGGACATTATCTTAAAATTGATGCAGCCTGGATCCGTATCCTTTGGATTGTGATCACGCTGTTTTATGGAACCGGCATATTAGCTTACATCATTCTCTGGATCATTTTACCGGAAGCCACTACCACCTCAGAGATATTGGAAATGAAAGGTGAAGCCGTTAACATAGGTAATATCGAAAAAAAGATTAAAGCCGAATACGAAAAACTGGAAGACAAAGTAAAAAATGCCGATTACGCTAAAGTAAAATCCGGGTTTCAGGATTTTTTAGATACCATAGGTAGAATCATTGTTGGTATTTTCAAAGTTCTTGTAAAAGTCGTTGGTGTGCTCTTGTTGATCATTGCTACCAGTGCTGTTGTAGGTTTAGTCATCAGTTTATTTACTTGGGGGGGCGCCGAGTTATTAGGCTTTGATCCTACGATACAAATCCCACCATTTATGAAAGGTTCTATCATACCTGATTGGTTACTGGCATTGGCCGTTATTTTAGCTACATTAATACCATTTATCTTTCTTTTCATATTGGGTATCAATATTTTATCTAAAGACAAGAAAAGTATGGGCTTAGCCGGAAACCTATCACTCTTAGGGGTATGGATATTATCACTAATCGTTATAGCATTTGCTACTGTAGAACATAACAATCAATTTGCTACTGCTGATAATGTGATGGTAAATCACGAGATCAATATGCTGGAAAAGGACACTTTATTCATCCAAATGAGGGCTAATGATAAGATTGCCAATCGAAAATCATTATACAGAAGCCGTAGTCTGGAACAGGTCGTAGACAGTATGGGTGATGAAAAATTATATTCCAGCTATATCCATGTTGACATCCGTAAAAGTAATAGTGAGGAAGCTGTCGTAAAAATACTTAAAACAGCCAGAGGAATTAATAGAAAAAAAGCCAAGGAAAAAGCTGATAAAATAGATTACAAATTTGCTCAGCAAGGGAAAAAATTATTGCTGGATGCCTACTTCTTAACACCTTTAAATTTAGAAAATAGCAAACCTAAAATTGACGTCATCATTTATGTGCCTGAAAATCAATATGTTTATTTTGATGCCAATACAGAAGCTTTTCTCTATGACGTTCACAATGCACAAGATCTTTTTGACGGGGATATGCCTAAGCATCTTTTCATCATGAATGAAAAGGAATTGGATTGTATGGATTGTGAAACAGCATCAGAAGAAATAGAAACACCTATTATTAAAGACACCCTTAACCTATAAATCACATTATTATGAAAATCATCAAACTCAGTATCATTCTTTTAGCTGGATTAACAATCAGTTCCTGCGTTTTTTATGGCAAAAAAGGGAATGGTAAAGTCACTACAGAAATAAGAAAAGTCCCGGAAACCTTTACTGCCATCGATGT
Organism: Flavobacteriaceae bacterium; assembly: GCA_024763365.1. Classification (GTDB taxonomy): domain Bacteria; phylum Bacteroidota; class Bacteroidia; order Flavobacteriales; family Flavobacteriaceae; genus DQTL01. The sequence goes on along the minus strand of JANTFO010000080.1, from coordinate 4,107 downwards.
AAGCCAGGGAATTAATGTGCAATTAAAACAAGGAGATTACGAACCTATACATGTGGAATTGGACGAAAACCTTCAAGAAAATCTGGTAACGGAATTAGAAGAATCGGTGCTACATATTTATTTTGACACCAATGTAGGTAAGCGTGCTGCCAGTAATGTATATTTAAGTATGCCCAATATCAACGCTATCTCTACTAGTAGTGGAGCAGATGTGGAAAGTGTCAATTCCTTAAATATTAAAGACTTAGAGATAGATACATCTAGCGGAAGTGAAGTAATAGTAAGACTTCAAGGTGAAAATGTTACTTGCAATAGCAGTAGTGGAAGTGATATTAAATTGAGTGGAAAAGTAATATACCTTGACGTAGAAGCAAGTAGTGGAAGTGATATAAATGCTACAAAACTAAAAGCTGAAAATGTCGAAGCCGGCGTAAGTTCGGGAGCCGATATTGATGTATTTGCCTCTCAATCGTTAACTGCTTCTGCCAGTAGCGGCGGAGACATTACCTGTCATGGAAACCCTGTTGATAAAAATATTAGTAAATCATCGGGTGGGAATGTCACTATTAGATAATAGTTTTATTTAGTTTCTTAAAGCCGTCTCGGTCCCGCTATATGGATTAGCTATATTGAATTTCAAGAATATTCATTATAAAGGTCGTTTACCCGTATTATTCATGAATTTTGAGTATGTAGCTACAAGGCGTCTGACTTTTGTAGTTATACAAATGTATTACAAAAAGTTAGCAACGAAGTAGATACGTACTCAAAATGCAAGCGATACCCAAATTTGGGCATGTAAAATAGCCAATAATAATTATTTAGGAAGCTCATATACAGTCACTTAATCATATTTAACAATATATGCGATGAATGATGCGGTTAAGCGGAACCGAGACGGCTTTATACCAAAAGCAACAAATATTTAGGCTAAAGATTTATTCCCTTTGGTATTATTTAATCCTTCAACACCCTATTGCCTATAATACAAGCCAAACATTTTTGAGGTTTACAGTAATTTTTATACAACTGTAACAAAGCCTGTGTATCAAAAGCATTTTCAGGTTTGACACCTAAATTGGAATAGTTTTCAATAATCTTATTTTTTTCTGCTTTTACACTACGCATAAATTCAAATAAATATTCCGCCACTTCTTTACCTAAATATCGACCATAACTAAACTTTAAAGGAATGATTAAGTTGATCAATAATAAATCAACAAAGGAAGCGCTTAATCCTTTGGAACTTTTCTTACTTTTCTTGTCAAAAACATAATGCGTTTGCCAATACTCTCCAACTTTAAGATTGAAAATCTCTAAATAATCACGTCTGGTTTTGGCTTGAATGAGTAATTCAAATAACCTGTCGTGCCTGGAAAATAATGCTGCTAGTTGCGCTAATCTTACCGTAGGAAAATTAGGAGGGCGAAGCCTAAAAAACTGAAGTTCCGAAATAGGTTGCTTCAATTGATACTTATGTTTTTGATAGGTATAGATATCCAGCAATTCTTTAAAATAAGCATCCTCTTTTGGGTCATTCAGAAGACCTGATTGTCCCATTAATAAAGCTTCTAAATGTTTAACATCATATCGTTCTTTTTGAATAACAGAAAAATTCAATTGCTTAGCCATGTTTTGAAAGGCTCTGGCATTCTTTGACAGCCCAAAGTTTTTCGCTAACAAAACATACAAAACCGATTCCCAATCCTGATTGGTCTTTTCTAACAATTCAAAAATAGGTTTTGATTTCTCTTGTAAACGCTCAATGAATAAACTTTCTTTGAAATATGTCCAGCTAAAATGGTCTAGTTCAGGAAAAACATTTTCACAAGCGATAAAATGTTTATTTTTAGCATTTAAATTTTGATAATTATCTAATAATTTTCTTGGGACACGCCCCTTCAAACTCAGACTAAGTACTGGCGTGTTATTGGATCGAAACACATCAATATCATCTTCCCAAACAACATGTAATATGACATTATCATAAGCCTCATCGGTTTCGTGTGCGTGGAGAAACCAATCCGAAGCGCGTAAGTGAATTTCCACTGCACCTGCCCAAGTGGTATCTCGAATTTGGATTTTGGCTTCTGTAAAATCGGGCCCTGAACGATCGGCATCAATATAACCTGGATGTAAAACTTTTAGAAGCTCGCCCTTACTGGTTTTAAGATCAGATTTGTCAAATAATTGATATTGCCACAAATAATGTAAAAAAGCTTCTTTCATAAAAGCAACTTTTGAAATTAAATATATTATTCAAATTTGATAGATTTAACCGGACTTATTTTAGTTATGTAATAGGATGGTATCAAAAGCATCAAATACGACAGCAAAATAACTCCTATATTTAGCAATAAAATATAAGTGATATTGATATAAACAGGAGCTTCTGTTACATAATACGTTTCAGGATTCAACTTGATTACATGTCCGTATTTTTGGATAAACAACAAAGCTAATCCAATCGAATTACCCCAAAGCAAACCTTTGAATATCAAATAGGTAGCTTGATAAAGAAACATCTTTCTAATATCCCAATTTCGACTTCCCATGGCTTTCAATATACCGATCATACGAGTTTGTTCTAAGATTAGAACCAAAAGCGCCGTGATCATATTAAAACCGGCTACAAGGATCATAATCCCTATGATCACAATAATATTTGAATCAAAAAGTGATACCCATTCAAAGATAGCCGGGAATTTTTGTATGATAGATATAGCCTGTAAGGTAGGCGGAACTTCTGTATGGATTTCTACATTTTTATCATTTAGCTCGTCAAAATCATTTAATAGTACTTCAAAACCACCTACTTCATCGTCCTGCCATTTATTGAGCTTTTGGATTTGTTTGATATCACAAAAGAGATAGGTTTCATCAAACTCCTGAAAACCGGAATCATAGATCGCATGAATTGTAAACTTCCTGACTTTTGGTGCTTTATTTAGGTTCTCTCGTACAAACCAAACTCGGGCATCATCTCCCACTTCTAAATGTAAAGCATCGGCCAGGTATTTGGAGATCATTATATCATTGGACAAAGTATCCGTATATTTGGGTAATTCACCTTTATAAATATATTCTTCAAAAAAAGTCCAATCATAATCTGGGCCAACACCTTTAAGAATAACCCCTTCAAAATCGGTTTCTGTTTTTAGGATTCCTGCTTTTTGAGCAAAAACCTGTACATTTTTTATCCCTTTGATATTTTGAAAATCAGGGTAAAACTCCTGTTGCGTACTTACCGGTTTTACCGATACCATCGAGGCGTTGAAGTCGTAATTTACAATCTGAATATGTCCATTAAAACCGGATATTTTTTCTCTTATCTTTTTCTGTAAGCCTATTCCTGTAGCAATTGAGATTAGCATCACTATCACCCCCAAAGCAATAGCGATTATCCCAATTTTTATAATTGGGGCAGATACACTACTTTTATACTTTTTAGCCTGTAGCAGGCGTTTGACTATAAATAATTCGTAATTCATAAATGAACAATAATCTCAATTCTCCAGAAAAAAACCAAAATCTTTCTTTTGGACTCAAATTATGGCGTTTCATAACCCATTCCCTCGAATTTTTGGCTTTCGCCCAGCGAACCAAAAATACAATTTTCTTTTGGCTTATAGCTTTCCTTTTTTTGACTGCATGTAAAACCAATCCACAAGTCAAATCACAGGCTAAACCTCAGGGAAGTTATGAACTACAATTGGCCGCCTCCCGTTTTGACTTATACGTACCCCAATTAGCAGGAAAAAAAGTAGGTTTTGTGGGTAATCAGGCTTCCGTAATACCCAATACTAAAAAAACTTATACCCATGTCATAGATACTTTGCTTAGCCTGGGCGTGGATATACAAAAAGTCTTTAGTCCCGAGCATGGTTTTCGCGGTAGCGCTGCTGCCGGTGAAAGTGTATTGGATGGCATCGACATACAAACCGGTTTACCTGTGTTCTCGCTGTATGGCGTTCATAAAAAACCTTCTAAAAAACAGTTAGAAGGATTGGATATATTGCTATTTGACTTACAAGATGTAGGTGTACGATTCTACACTTATATTTCCACTTTACATTACATTCTGGAAGCTGCGGGACAAAATGATCT
>JANTFO010000079.1 GCA_024763365.1 Flavobacteriaceae bacterium | reverse complement strand
GCTTTTATACCTGTTCCGGTAACTGATTGATAAGTAGCAACAACAAGCCTTAAAATACCATAAGTTTTATGCAATGGTGCCAAAGCCAATACCATTTGAATGGTGGAACAATTGGGGTTGGCAATAATTTTATCCGTTGAAGTTAGTTGATCAGCGTTTATTTCAGGTACAATAAGTTTTTTGTCTTTGTCCATACGCCAGGCAGAGGAGTTATCAATCACCGTTGTCCCTGTTGCTGCAAATTTTGGAGCCCAGGTCAATGAAGTACTACCTCCAGCAGAGAAAATAGCCAAATTAGGTTGACGCCTTACAGCTTCTTCAAGGCTAACAACGGAGTAGCTTTTTCCTTTAAAATCAATTTTTTTTCCAATGGAATTTTGTGAGGCTACCGGAATTAAATCCGAAATTGGTAAGTCTGATTTTTGTAAAACTTGTAACATAACACCACCCACTAATCCGGTGGCACCTACGAGAGCTACTTTCATAAGATTACGTTTTAAGGTGGATAAAAGTAGTGAATTTACTTTATTCAGTATGCAGTTTTCAGTCATCAGTCATCAGTCAGCAGATTTGATATTAGTCAGTACAAATATTATTGAAACTTGGTGGGGTTATTCATCATATAATTAAGAAGTTTCCCTATTTCAATATTCTTTAATTCAAGCTTCCTTTTAATTTCATCAGAAATATAATCACAAGATAAAGCAAACTCTAACCACCCTAAGGTTTCCGCATTTTCTGCATCTGAATCTGAGAGTTTTGAAATAAAATGTTTCGGATATCTGCGTTTTCTGTATCCCTCGGCAAGATTGATACAAACAGAACGTGACGAGCGCCTTATTTGATCAGTTAGGGAATAAGTTTCTTCCTTCGGAAAAGATTTTGACAACTCAAAAATATCCATTGCCAGGTTAAAAGCTTTTTTATAGGCTAAAAGTTTTCTAAATCCCATTTTAATATTTCAAAATTTGAAAGAATTGAATTTTTGTCTACAGTCCTCAGTCTACAGTCCGCAGTTGGCAGTCCGCAGTCAGCATAGAAACTGAAACTGCGGACTGCCAACTGCGGACTGTAGACTGTAGACTGCCAACTGTAGACTGCTGACTATTTACCACCAAAAAGCATCCATTCGTCAGCGATGATCTCTGTAAATTGGCGTTTGTTACCTTGTGCGTCTTCAAAATCGCGATAGGTAAGTTTCCCTGTGATGGCCACTTCTTTTCCTTTTTGTAGGAATTTTTCAATAGCATCTACACGTTGGTTTCCAAAGAACACTACTTTGTGCCATTGGGTTTGAGTCACTTTTTCTTTTTCGGAGTTGATATAAGTTTCATTAGTTGCAACACTAATACTGGCTTTTTTATTACCGTTTTCAAAAGTAAAGATGTCAGGGTCTGCACCTACATGTCCGATTAATTGTACTTGGTTTCTTAAAGTATTCATAACATAAAAAAATTAAAATTAATATTCTGTTTTGTGTCAATGACAACATACTTGATGGTGTTTGACAGTGCAAATAACCGGCGGTTGATTTAGATTAATCGGTTTTTAAATAATTACTGTCGGTTACTGTCGTTTAAAAATGGATATAAAGCATAAAATCAGTTGTTTAAATTTAATTATAAAGAAAATAATTTTTGCTATTTTTGTAGATATAGCCCATAAAAACATTAATTTCAGACATTTAAAACTACCATAATAATGTCCGAATTGAAAATATTAAAACAAGAAGTCATAACCTGTACCAAATGTCCTTTGTCCAAAACCCGTAATAAACCCGTATTTGGAAATGGGAACCCTAATGCTACGATCATGATTATTGCAGAAGCTCCGGGTTATTACGAGGATCAAAGCGGGGTGGTTTTTCAAGGAAAATCAGGGGAACTTTTAGATAAAGTTTTAGCTGCAAGCGGTTTTAACAGAAAGGAACATATTTACATCAGTAATATTGTCAAATGCCGCCCACCTAATAACAGGCCACCCAATGATACTGAAAAAACAACTTGCTTACCGTATTTATATAAACAAATCGAGCTAATTGATCCCAAGATCATAATTCTCCTCGGAGCTACCGCACTAAAAAGCCTGGTTGATCCTAATGCTAAGATTTCACAAATACGAGGGCAATGGATAGATTGGAAGAACAGATTAGTATTACCAACTTATCATCCTTCCGCTCTTTTGCGTAATCCAAAGTTAAAACGCCCTGTTTGGGAAGACATTAAAAAGGTAGTAGCCAAATACCGTGAATTGATCAATCCGGATCATTATGCTGCCTATTGCTGACAATTCTATTATTAAAATACATCTTGAAAATATATTTACATAGTTTTGTATAATACATTTTAAAACGATTGAAAAACGACACCTATGAAGTATCAACCTTTAAGTAATTCTAACCTAAAATCCTCCCGTTTGATCTACGGTTGTATGCGTATAGCGGAAAACGGTCAAGACAAAGGAAGAAAAGCCATTTATACTGCTTTGGAGGCCGGTTACACCCATTTTGACCATGCCGATATTTATGCAAATGGTGCCAGTGAAAGTTTATTTGGAGAAGTCTTGCAGGAAAACCCAGGCTTAAGACAAAAATTAATACTCACAAGTAAGTGCGGGATTCGGTATGCAACGCCCAAAATAAATGAACCCAAACGATACGATTTTACCAAAGATTATATTAAAAAAAGTGTGGAAGGGTCTTTAAAGAGACTGCAAACAGATTATTTGGATATATTGCTATTACATCGCCCGGATTATTTGATGAATCCGGAAGAAGTAGCCGAAACTTTTGACGAACTACATCGTGAAGGGAAGGTAAATTACTTTGGGGTAAGTAATTTTAAACCTTCCAAAGTACGTTTGTTGCAATCTTATATGAGGTTGCCGTTAATTGTAAATCAGGTAGAGATTAACATTCACCATATTGATAGTTTAGAAGATGGGACACTCGACCAATGTCAGGAATTGAACATCAGTCCGCAAGCATGGAGTCCTTTGGGCGGCGTAGCTTATCCTGCCAAAGACAGCACTTTTACAAAACAAGATGAAATACGTATTAGAAAAGAATTAGCCTATCAAAGTGAAAAATACCAGGTAGCGGACTGGATCATTGTCTTGACTTGGTTATTAAAACATCCGGCAGATATTTTTCCCATCATTGGTACCACAAACGCTAAACGAATAGTTCAAGCTAAGGAATCGCTTCAGCTTATGTATGAAAGATCGGATTGGTATCGCTTACTAGAAGCAAGAAATGGACAAAAAGTACTTTAAAACAAAACTGTAAAAAGTTAACGGTAATATTTCATTAATATTTGAAATCATAAAATGCTCCAAAAATTTTGTCGCAAACTAACTGAATAAGTTTTAGACTTTACACCTGTCTGCCAGTTTATGCGTCTTGGTTTACAAGCAGATTAGTTATCAATCTTTTATAAATTGTGCTTACCATTAAAACTTTAAAAAAGTTAGATTATAATAATAAATTACTTTCTAAACCTTACTTTTTAAAGCGCCTATCATATAACCTGTGTGTAATCCCTATACTAAACTCAATAAAATCTGCTTGACTTAAATTTGCGTTGACGTGAGCACCTAAATACAAATTGTTTTGAGGCAATTTCGAAGTGTTATTGGCATATAACTTCAAACCCATACGACCCAAGAAAAGATTCTTTAAGTCATAATTTAAGTTTACGGGTAAATATTGAAGTTCGTAATGTTTTTTGTAAAAGGGTTTAAAGATATTTAATCCAACATCAATGTTAAGACCAACATGGTTTAACATAGCTTCCGTACTGATGAACAGAAAAAGATTCGACGCATTCCATCGAGGATGATCTATAAATTCAGTCATTTCATTTTCAACAATATAATCGTAATAGTGTCTATAAAAACGGAAACCCAACCCCAAACCGAGCTTATAAGTATCTTTAATGATAACACCTCCTTGTAAAGCGTGACTGACAACATAATTTTTTTCCGGTTTATAATGTAAGAAATCTTGTGAACCCATACCATTTTTAAAATCGAAATAAGTTTGATAACTTCGAGCTATGGCTAATCTTTGAGCAGGTTTTTTCAAGGTGTTTTTAGTAAAATAAAAATCATAGGCTAAAGATAATACAGCAGAATTAATTCCTTTATTAGGCAGTTTGCTATGCCCATTTGAATAATGAACATACCCACCCCCTAAAGTAATTGGCCAATGTTCAAAAAACTTTGTTTTAAATTTCATTGAAAGGTTGAAATAGGCATTTATCGGAGTTGACGTGGCCATATTATTTACATTGGTAACCGGGTCATATTGCCGGTTGACATAAGACACACCTAAACACGCTTTTAAGTATAAATTTGATAAATAATCTTTCTTAAAATTATACTCGATAAATGGCGCAATAGCATAGGCTTTGCCAATTTCTTTGGGATTACCGAAATCAGTATAAGATAGATTGATCCCGGTAGTTGGGTAGTTAAAGAGATGTATCCATTTCTTACTAAAATCAAAGTTTTGGGAATTCCAATTTAATTGCAATGATTTTTCCATTTTTCTGTCCGGGAAGCCTTTATTAGAAGGGAAAGTAACACCATAATGTATTTCAGTTGTAAAATAATTGATTTTGGTATGGGTTATCTTTTTTACCTGAGCAGCACCCGATAAGATCGATGAAAAAGCAAGTATGTATAATAACTTGTTCAACAAGTATGATATTTAGGTATGTACAAAAATAAAAAAACGCTTAGAATTAATATCCTAAGCGTTTGTATTAGATAAAAAGTTTTCTGAGTAAAACCTGGCCTTATCTTACAAGTAGCTTTCGGGTGGCTACATGTCCGTCCTCAACTACTTGGATCATGTAAATACCTGCATCAAGTTCGTCAATATTGATATTAGTAGCACTTGTATTTTTTTGATAAACAATTTTACCCACTAAATTATAAATACTGATTTCTTTTGAATTATTGTTAGCTGTGTTGATGTGGATAATACCATTTGTCACAGGATTAGGATATAATTCAAAGCCTTCTATTTGAGGCATTTGATTTACACTAAGAATATCACTTAAACTTCTAGGAGTAACCTGCGCTACATCACTATAAGCCCCCACTATACAGACATATGTCATAGGATCTGCAGGTAGTGTAGTACCAATATAATCGGCATCGTGAAAATTGGTTCTTAAGGTAGAGGTGGCTGTTCCGTCATCAATAGGATAATTTTGCCCGGTTTGAAAAGTGCCATCAGCAGTTCCGGCTCCTCCATCATCATAATCTGATATGCTTACTCCATTTATTTGCACTAATTCAGATTCGTAGTCAGACAAAGCTTTACCACTGGCCAAATCAACTAAGGTAATGACTTCTGGTGTAATAGGTGAATTGTTTCCAGTTGTACCCGGATCAGCAGTTGGAATTAACTGTAATACATTGTAAAAATTAAGTTGACCTCTGAGGTTTACCACACCGTCACCTTCGTTGTAAACAGTTGTAATGATACCGTCATTATCATCAATTAGGATTCCACCTGTAGCATCCTGACACCATTTTTGATTACGATAGTCTTGCGCAAATGTGCCAAATACTTCTCCGGTTACTCTATAGTATTCACCTACAGTTCCGGTTCTTAGTTCACCCAAGTTTGCCACATCTGTATAGGAAGCTATTTCAAAAGTAACTGTATCATCAACAGCAGGCGATAGTGGGTTTCCACTATTATCAACTAACTGCATAAATATGCTGTGTGATCCGGAAGAAAGTCCTGTAATAGAAATCGGGTCAGTAGAATAATGGTTGTCTGGTCCGGTGCCATCTACTCCATATTGAATATAACCATCACCTGTACCATTCGCTACTACAAAATTGGCTACATTAAAGGTAACTTCAATATCTGTCATTTCAGGATTTAAGAAAGCACCATCATATGGGTAAACAATTGAAAGACTTGGCATAGGTGTGCCACCAAAATCTTGGTTGGTGTTTACCGCACCATAAGTGTTGGCCATAGCTTCTTGCCAGGTAAAATTTGAGTATTCAGTTCCTGATCCACCCAACTGCAAAGAAAACCCAACATCTACACCAATTTCAGCCACACCTATATCAGTTGAGGTCATTCCATCAGCTACACCACCAACTGCCGTAAAAGAGCCTTCGTAGCTTAAAAACTGAACAACTGAAGAACCATCGTATAATGCAATACCGTCAGGTGCTCCATTTTGTATGCCGTTTAAAGGGTAAATGAAATTAATTGTTCCATAACCATCATCTTGATCAGTTATAACACCACTAAGAGTCGTCGTGTTATACTCTTCACCATTATTTCCATTGTACAATACTAATGAGTAGCTTGACAAATCTGTTCCTGCTGGACCGGCTATTTCAATGGCCTCATCTACATCTGTGCTAGCATTATCATAGTGTATTTCGTTGATAAAAACAGTTTGTCCGTAAGACAATGCAGTCATTAAAACAACTGCAAGTAATGTGTAAATTTTTTTCATGATTAATTGTTTAAATTTATTGAGTTTTGCAAAGATACGATTTGTTTAAATTGTTATATAAAATACTTATTAACAGAATATAAAGGCTATTTTAATTTTTTCACCTCTTTTTGAGGGATCCAGCCCGTTTTTCCATCTGCAATTTTAATTTCGTACCAATTAGGCATGCTATCTAAAATTTGAACTTTAGTTCCCTCATGTAGTTCAAAATTAATTCCTGCACTTAAATTTGGTTCTGCAACAACTTCTATTTTGTCTGAAAACACAATAGCAGGTTGATCTTTAGTGCTGTGATTTTTTACTTTATAAGTGATACTCAGTGTAAGTATTGATAGCATTAAGCCTATAAGGCTCAATACGAAAAATAGTCGTTTTTGCTCGCTAAAGCTTTTGTAATAATAAATCAGAAAGAAAAGACTGCTTATCATAAGAAGCACCACACTTATCCAAGCCCAGATGTTATATGAAATAGGATAAAGGATTCTTTCATTTACTTTTTGAAATAATGTTTTTGGGATTACTTCAAAAGCATCGATGGTCATACGGCGGGCAAAGGCCAAATTTTGGGCTGCATCAGTATGATTGGGGTTTTCAAGGAGGGCTTTTTCATAATAATAAATACTGGGTGCAATATTGTTTAACTTATAATAAGTATTCCCTAAATTGAAAAACAGATCTGCCGATCTAAACCCTAAACTGTCAATTTTTTGATATGCTTGTAAAGCTTTTTTGTAGTCGGCAGTACGATAAGCTTCGTTTGCTTGATGAAAAATACTGTCTATATCTTGTGCTTCCAAGCTAAAAACGGAAAGTATAAGTAACGTATATGTTAAGAAGATTACTTTCATGTGTTTATAATATATTGTTTGTTATAGGTCACTTGTAATAGCCATTAGATCATTTTAGGTTGGTATGATGTTTATTCTTATGATTATTTCATCTTATCTGCGTATTAATGGTTGAAATCACATTTTTAGCCAAGTCATAGGAAGCCTTCATTTTTTGCATGGAAGTGGGTGCATATCGCGCCAAGTTACAATCATTCCAAACCTCATTGAGTTCTTTGATCGTATTTTCTGAAATATGACGCTCCTGTAACATTTTAGCAATATTCTCTTGACTGATATCGGAAGTTTCTACTTTAAGTACGGCTTTCAAAAAGTTATGCATAGCTTTTTCCAAAGCAATGTAAAAAGCTTCTTTGTGCTGTATTTTCTTTTTAGCTTCAGTAAGGTATTTTTTGGCGAGTTTATCTGCTTTTCGGGATTTTAAGCTTTCAACATCCGAAAGATTTTTGTCTCTTTTCTTTTTAATAATAACCCCTAATGGTATACTGATTAAGCTTAAAAGAATCAAACTATAATACCATTTAGAACCCAAAAAATCTTTTGTTTTTTCTTTGGTAAATTGCGTTTCTGTGCTAATGTATTTAAAATTTTCTCCCTTGTTAACGACCATATGTTTGTTGACAAAAGTATCTTTACTATCTCCGGGAAATTCTTTGCCTCCTTCAATATGGAGTATGATTTCATCAGAGGATTTGGTATAATACTTTTTATCAGTAGGGTTGAAGTATGTGAATTGAATAGCGGGAATGATATATTTTCCTTTATACTCAGGCACTATGGAATAATTGTCACTAATGTAACCGCTTAATCCATTATAAGTATGTTGAATGCTTTGTTTTCTTTCGGGAGTGTATACTTCCAACTCGGCAGGCACTTGTAATTCCGGTAAATCAAAGAGTTTAAGATTTCCTTTACCGGAAACTTTGACATTTACCTGAGTTGACTCGTTGGCTTTTAAATTTGCTTTACTGGTTGTTACCGATAGGTCAAAATTGCCAACTGCACCTGAAAAATCTGCTGGTTTTCCTTGTGACGGCAGGTCTTTAACCTGAATAAGTTTTCGGTTTGAAGTATAACGTGCATTAACGCTTCGTGTTTGAGGATGTCCAAAAAAATCATAACGTCCCGTAGGTACACTTACGACCATTTCCATGTCCATGGGTTCCACATATAACTTTCCTGTTTTTTGTGGTATTAACAACATCTTTTTTAAAGTGTAATACCGCATACTTTTCCCCTGATATTC
>JANTFO010000078.1 GCA_024763365.1 Flavobacteriaceae bacterium | reverse complement strand
TCCGCAATTTACTAAAATTGAAAAGATTTACAAGTGGTTAAAATTGTCTAATCATCAAATTTTCAGGGCAAAACACATTTCACAAAGAAAAATTCGTATCTTTGCTGCTTTATTAATTATTAATTTTTTATCAATGAAAAATGGAACCGTAAAATTCTTCAATGATGCCAAAGGTTTTGGATTTATCACCGAAGAAGGTTCAAACAATGAGTATTTTGTTCATGTAACTGGTCTTGTTGACCGCATTTCAGAAGGAGATAACGTAGAGTTTGAATTAAAAGAAGGAAAAAAAGGTTTGAATGCAATAAATGTAAAAGTCATTTAATAGTTTACAACGCTTTTAGTACCAAAAGAGGCGGCTTGATTTCAAGCCGCCTCTTTTATTGTTTGCCCTCTTATTAAAAACCTTTTCTGGTCAAAAGAGGTTTGATATCGGGTTCTTTACCTCTAAATTCTTTATAGAGTTCCATACCGTCTTGTGAGCCTCCTTTGCTAATCATTGTTCGGTATTTTGATGCCAAATCTTGGTTATACAAATCACCACTTTCCTTAAATGTTGCAAATGCATCGGCATCTAATATCTCACTCCACAAATAGCTGTAATAACCTGCTGCGTATCCACCGGAAAAGATATGGTTGAAATAGGTACTACGATAACGTGATTCAATTTCATTAATTAAACCTATTTTATCCAAAACTTGTCGCTCAAATGCATTAACATCCTCAACATTACCCTCTTCCAGCATATGCCAGGCCATATCTAAATAAGCGGCAGCCATATATTCTACCGTTGCAAAGCCTTGATTGAATTGGTTGGCTTCATTCATTTTTTGGATCATTTCCATTGGGATCACTTCACCTGTTTCATAATGCTTGGCATATAATTTTAAAAATGCCGGTTGGCTTGTCCAATTTTCCATCACTTGAGAAGGAAACTCCACAAAGTCACGAGGCACATTGGTGCCGGAAAGTGATTCGTAAGTTACGTTAGATAGTAAGCCATGTAGTCCATGCCCGAATTCGTGAAAAACGGTTTGGGCTTCTCTAAAAGTAAGTAGTGTAGGCATACCCTCTGAAGGGGCGGGAAAATTAAAGTTATTGGTAATAACAGGGGTGATAAATACATCTCCCTGCCTGGATTGAGAACGAAGGCTGTTCATCCAGGCACCACCTTTTTTACTTTCACGCGCATAGTAATCCATGTATAGTATCCCGATGTGTTTACCATTAGCTTCCTGTACTTCAAACACTTCCTGCGTAGGATGCCACCTTGGGAGGTCTTTGTTTTCTGTGAAGGTGATACCGAACAATTTATTGGCCAAGGTAAAAGCACCCTGAACAACGGCTGACAACTCAAAATAAGGTTTGGTTTCATTTTCGTCAAAATTATAACGCTCAGCTCTTACTTTCTCCACATAATAGCGCCAGTCTTCCTCTCCGAAGTTGTCTTGTCCGGTTTCGCTTTTCATCTTAGCAGCCAGAACGTCTCTTTCTTTTTTAGCCATGGATAGAGCCGGTTTCCAAACCTGATCCAAAAATGACAACACGGCTTGGGGTGTTTTAGCCATTGCCTCTGATAATACATAGGCAGCATAATTATCATAACCCAATAACTTAGCTTTTTCTAATCGTAGAGCCACCATTTCAGAGATGAGCTTTTTATTGTCAAATTCGTTGTTGTTATTGCCTCTTTGTGTGTAGGCATCGATCATTTTTTTGCGTAATTCCTTATTGGGTGAACTTGCCAAAAAAGGATTGATACTGGGGCGTTGGGTCGTAAAAGACCAACCTGAATTGTGACCTCTTTTCTTAGCTTCGGCTGCAGCATTAGCTATATAACCCTGAGCTAGATTTCCCAAATCTTTTTCATCGGTTACGTGTAGTTCAAAGCTATTGGTGTCGTCCAGTACATTATCCCCAAACTCTTGTGAAAGACTGGCCAAGTTTTGGTTAATCTCACGTAATCTTCCTTGTTCCTTTTCTCCTAAATTGGCACCAGCTCTGTTGAAGTTTTTGTAGGTTTTTTCTAAAAGTTTAGTATCTTCATTATTTAGACCGAGTTTATCATTATCCGCATAGATTTTTTTTACACGTTTAAATAATTCCTGGTTGAGCAAAATATTATCACGATGCTTAGCCAATAAAGGCGCAATCTCTTTGGCAGTAGTTTTTAGTGTATCATTGGTATGGGCAGCGTTGACAGCATAAAAAACTTTTCTTATTTTGGTCAAGTCAGCACCACTTCTTTCCAACGCAACAATAGTATTTTCAAAGTTAGGTTCTTCCTTATTTGCTACAATAGCAGCTATTTCTTTTTCATGAATTTTTACAGCTTCTTTGATAGCCGGTAAATAATCGTCACTTTTAATTTGATTAAAAGGAGGAACCCCAAAGGGTGTTTCCCATTTACTTAACAAGGGATTATCAGACATAGATTTCTCATTTTTTGGTGTCGGCTGGCAAGCTGTAAAAAAACCTGCAAGCAGAATTAAAATATTAAAATACTTCATGGTTTGAATCTTTATAAATAGTAAACAAAAATATCATTTTACTTTTATTTTTCTAAACTTTAATTAAAAACCGGATAGGCTATGCTAGGTCAATTGTTTTTTATAATTTTAAATATTTTTAATTCTTTAAAGAAAATTACAAAAAGCAATGAATATCTTTTTTATCAGTGCAGAGTGTTATCCAATGGCTAAAGTAGGTGGATTGGCGGATGTGGTAGGAGCTTTACCAAAATATCTCAATAAATATGACGCTAATGTTAGTGTGGTTATCCCCAAATATGACATGCCCTGGTTTGAAGAAAAAAATATGGCTATTGTCTATCAGGATACCATACATTTTGCCTTTGAGGAGGTCCATTTTAAAGTTTTGCAATGTCTCAGTAAGGATATAGGCTATACTTTCTATGCTATAGATATACCTGGAAAGTTTGATCGTAGAGGGGTTTATGCCGATGAAAATGGTCATTTTTTTGAGGATGAAACCGAAAGATTGATCAGTTTTCAACGTGCTTTTTTGCAGTGGATCAATCATTTTGGGCAAAAACCGGATATCATTCATTGTCATGACCACCACACCGGATTAATTCCTTTTATGATGCAGTATGCTTACGAATTTGAAGGCTTAAAGAATATTCCTACGGTTTTTTCTATTCATAACGAACGTTATCAAGGGGCATTTTCTTGGGATAAACGATATTTACTTCCGGACTATGATGATGAAAAAGGCGGTTTGCTGGATTGGGGAGAAATGATTAATCCGCTGGCCAGTGCGGTCAAGTGTAGTTGGAAGCTCAATACGGTATCGCCTTCTTATATGAAAGAATTACAAGAACAATCTTTTGGATTAGAATGGCTTTTTCAACACGAAAAAGAAAAATCTCAAGGCATTCTCAATGGTATTGATACTAAAGTATGGGACCCCAAAAACGATGATTTTTTGATTACAAAATTGGTTAAGAGCCCGTCTTTATTTAAATCTAAAAATAAAATGCACCTCATCAAAAAATATGGACTTAAGAGAGGCAAAGCCCTGATTAGTTATATCGGTAGATTTGCCTATGAAAAAGGGGCCGATTTATTACCAAATGCGATACAAGATTATCTCAACAAAAGTGAGGACGCTGTTTTTATCATATTAGGAACAGGAGATCCGGAAGTAGAAAAAGCTTTTAAAAACTTAAATAAAAAATACCCTCGCCAGGTAGCAGCACTAGTGACCTATAATGAGAAAGTGTCACACGAGATTTATGCCGGTTCAGACTTTTTAATCATGCCTTCACGAGTAGAGCCTTGCGGCTTGAATCAGATGTATGCCATGCGTTATGGTACCATACCGATAGTAAGAGATATAGGAGGTTTGAAAGATAGTGTAACAGCTATTAAAGACAAAAAAGGGACAGGAATCAAATTTAAAGAAGCTACCAATGAAGATATATTAAAGGCTTTGGATACAGCAGTGATGCTTTATCTAGAAAAAAACACTTTTGAAAAAATAAGGCTTGACATTTTTAAACAAGACTTTTCCTGGGAGCAATCTGCTCAAAAATATCTAAATATATATCATGAACTTACACAACAAGATTAATTCAAAGACACTCAGTATCGTATTAGGAGGTGGTGCCGGCACACGCTTATATCCATTGACCAAAGATCGCTCTAAACCGGCTGTTCCCATCGCAGGAAAATACCGGTTAATAGATATACCCATTTCAAATTGCCTCAATTCAGGCCTAAACAGGATATTTGTATTAACCCAATTTAATTCAGCTTCTCTTAACAGGCATGTGTCTAACTCTTTTAGGTTTGATCATTTTTCTCAAGGTTTTGTTGATATATTAGCAGCAGAACAAACCAAAGATTCTACTTCCTGGTTTCAAGGAACTGCAGATGCTGTACGTCGTTCCATTAGAAATTTCTCCTTTCAGGAATTCGATTATATCCTTATTCTATCAGGTGATCAACTGTACAGTATGGATTTACAAAAACTAATACAACAACACGAAGATAAAAAGGCAGATGTGACCATTGCGACCATCCCTGTCCATGCCAGTTTGGCGCCTGCTTTTGGCATCATGAAAGTCAATAAACAGAATGTAATAGAGCGATTTGTTGAAAAACCGGCTCCCGAAATTTTGCCTAATTGGCAATCTGACTTGGAAGAGAAATACATAAATGAGGATAAAAATTATCTGGCCTCCATGGGTATTTATGTCTTTAATAGAAAAGTGCTTTACGATATGTTGAATGAAAACCCTGACGCTACCGATTTTGGTAAAGAAATCATTCCAAAATCATTGAAGACTAAGAAAAATGTCTACTCATTTCTCTACGATGGCTATTGGGAAGATATCGGAGATATCAAAGCGTTTTTTGAAGCAAATTTAGCTTTGACAAAATCACTGCCGGATTTTAATTTATACGATGCGGAAGATCCAATCTTTACGAATCCTCGCTTATTACCACCTTCTAAAATGTTTGGGACTATCTTTGATGAAACCATCGTGGCGGAAGGTAGTTTTATCCATGCGAAGTCCATAAAAAATTCTATTATAGGTATTCGTAGTAGAATTGGTTATAACACGGTGATTGAAGATTGCTATATTATGGGGAATGATTATTATCAAACCATTGAAGAGATTAGAGCGTTGCCTCCTGATAAAATCATGGGAATTGGCAGTAATTGTAAATTGAAAAATGTCATAGCCGATAAACACGTTTTTATAGGAGATAATGTAGAGATTATCGGTGATGATTCACTTGAAGACATGCAAACTGACAACTATGTCATCAGGAAAGGAATTATCGTTTTAATGAAAAGAGCAAAAATACCCTCAGGAACAAAAATTGGGTTGATAGAAAAATAAAATGAACAATTATAGGTAACATATTTACAACTTACTATTTTGTTACTTTTGCATAAATTTTTTTTCCTACGTTTTAATTGTAGCTCAATAGAATTTTATTAAATAATTTTGAATATGACCCAACCGAAACGTTATACAGTAACCGCTGCACTTCCCTATACTAATGGTCCCGTTCATATTGGGCACTTGGCAGGCGTTTATATACCCGCCGACATTTATGTAAGATATTTACGTGCCAAAGGCAAAGATGTCATTTATATTTGTGGTTCTGACGAACACGGTGTCCCCATTACCTTACGAGCCAAAAAAGAAGGTGTTACGCCACAACAAATAGTTGATAAATACCACGAAATCATCAAAAGATCTTTTGCTGAATTTGGGATTTCATTTGATAATTATTCACGTACTTCGGCAAAAATTCATCATGAAACAGCGTCCACTTTTTTTAAAAAAATGTATGATGATGGAAAGTTTATTGAAGAAACATCTATGCAACTTTACGATGAAGAAGCCCATCAATTTCTTGCAGATAGGTTCGTAACGGGAACTTGTCCCAAATGTGGCAATGAAAATTCTTATGGTGACCAATGTGAACAATGTGGCACTTCGCATAATGCTACGGATTTGATTAATCCAAAATCAGCCATAACAGGCAATACCCCGGCACTCAAAGAAACCAAACATTGGTATTTACCTTTAAATCAATATCAGGATTGGATTAAAGAATGGATTGTGGAAGGACATAAAGATGACTGGAAACCCAATGTGTTAGGACAGGTAAAATCTTGGCTGGATGACGGTCTTAAACCACGTGCCGTTACCCGAGATCTGGATTGGGGAATTCCGGTACCGGTTAAAGGGGCCGAAGGCAAAGTACTTTACGTTTGGTTTGATGCGCCTATTGGTTATATCTCGTCTACCAAAGAATGGGCTACAAGAGAAGGAAAAGATTGGGAACCATACTGGAAAGATCAGGACACCAAATTGATTCATTTTATTGGGAAAGACAATATTGTATTTCACTGTATCATTTTTCCGGCAATGCTCAAAGCTGAAGGTAGCTTTATTGTCCCTGAAAATGTACCTGCCAATGAATTTTTAAATCTGGAAAATGAAAAAATTTCAACCTCAAAAAATTGGGCAGTTTGGCTACACGAATATCTCATAGATTTCCCTGATAAACAAGATACCTTACGTTATGTGTTAACAGCCAACGCTCCTGAATCCAAAGACAACGATTTTACGTGGAAAGATTTTCAAGCAAGGAATAACAATGAGTTGGTTGCCATTTTAGGTAATTTTATCAATCGGGTGATGGTTTTAACGCATAAGTATTACGAAGGTGTTGTCCCAAAAGCTACCAAAGATTTTTCTGCTTTAGATAAGATTGCCTCATATAGAGATAGCATTGAAAAATCTATAGAAAATTTCAAATTTAGGGAAGGTTTGCAAGAGTTAATGAATTTAGCTCGATTTGGGAACGGTTTTCTACAAGAACACGAACCTTGGAAAAAAATCAAAGAATCACCTGAAGAGGTTAAAAATATCATGTTTGTTGCTTTACAAATTTCAGCTGCTTTAGCTTATTTAGTGGAACCTTTTTTACCTTTTACGGCAATAAAAATGAAAAAACTATTCAACTTGTCGGATATTGCTTGGAATGAAATCAAATCCAGCATTGACCAACCACTTATCAAAGAAGGGCAAGCCATCGAGAAACCGGAATTGCTTTTCGAAAAAATTGAAGACGAAGAAATACAAATACAATTAAATAAGTTAGCAGCGAGTAAGTTAGATAACACCCCCCAAATCCCCCCTCAAGGGGGGGCTAAGGGGGGTGTCTTTCCCTTGAGGGGGGATTTGGGGGGTGTAGAAGTGGATCCCCAAAAAGCGGAAATCACATTCGATGATTTTACGAGAATGGATATAAGAATAGGCACTATCCTTCAAGCCGAAAAAATGCCAAAAGCTGACAAATTACTTCAGCTTAAAGTAGATGTTGGAATAGACCAACGTACCATTATATCTGGTATTGCACAATACTTTAA
The DNA here is from genome assembly GCA_024763365.1 of Flavobacteriaceae bacterium. GTDB lineage: Bacteria > Bacteroidota > Bacteroidia > Flavobacteriales > Flavobacteriaceae > DQTL01. The sequence continues at coordinate 1,314 of JANTFO010000078.1, read as the reverse complement.
ACCGGAAGAAATTATCGGCAAGCAAGTATGTGTATTAGTAAACTTAGCTCCCAGAAAATTAAGAGGCGTAGAAAGTAAAGGGATGATACTGATGGCTGAAAATTCGGATGGCAAACTTGTATTTGTGTCTCCGGAAACAATGGTTGATAACGGGGTGAAAATCAGTTAAAGTTTATTTCCCATTAAATTGCGTCATGGTAAGGCCTAATCCCTGCATCCCAAATGCCAGACAAGCTTCAGCAGCTTTTTCGACACGTGGAGGGAATTGTTCCCATTCTTCGTCTGTCCAGTTTCCCAGCACATATTCTACTTGTCCGCCTTTAGGAAAATTATTTCCTATACCAAAACGTAATCTAGGATACTGAGTAGTTCCCAGCAATTGTTGTATATTTTCAAAACCATTGTGTCCGGCAGCACCACCTTTTCCTTTTAATCTTATAGTGCCAAAAGGAAGGGCTATATCATCACCAACTATTAACAAGTTTTCCAAAGGAATTTTTTCTTGAGTAACCCAAAATTTCACGGCTTTACCACTCAAATTCATATACGTATCGGGTTTGAGTAAGATAAAAGTACGTCCCTTATTTTTAAATTTAGCCATATCACCAAAACGATTGGGTTCAAAACTAACTTCAAACTTTTTTGCCAGCTTATTTACTACCAAAAACCCTACATTATGACGTGTTTCGACATATTTTTCACCTTTGTTTCCAAGGCCTACTATTAAGAATTTTTTCATGTCCGGCGCTGTTTTTTCCTGCGTCTTTGTTTGTTTTCTTTGCGAAAAATATTTTCTATAAAATGACAATAACCCCAAGCCTTATTAAATTAAAGGGCAAAAGTAAGCAAAATGGATACAAAAAGAATAAAAGCCGTATTTTTGAGGCTTATTCAAGCGCCTATGTACTTAGTTATTGATGTAGGAAATACAAAAATTAAAACGGCCATTTTTGAGTCTGATGATATCAAAAATTTTGATTCGGTAAAAACGAAAGATTTAGAAACTCATCTTACACATATATTCGCTCAATATTCCATAAAATCTGCTATTGTCTCTGCGGTAGGAAGCTGGAATAGAGATTGGGAGTATCTCATTGAAAAAAACTGTCCTTTACTTTATTTAAACCATCAAACGCCTCTTGCTTTTAAGAACAATTATGAAACACCAGAATCCCTTGGAGTTGATCGTATAGCATTGGCAGCAGCAGCTCATGGTAATTTTGAAGGGCAGAATTGCCTGGTTATTGACGCCGGAACATGTATAACCTATGATTTTATCAATAAACAAGCAGCGTATTTGGGTGGGGCCATCGC
>JANTFO010000077.1 GCA_024763365.1 Flavobacteriaceae bacterium | reverse complement strand
AACAATACCGGAATATGAATAGCTAACATCCATTGAGCAGAACGAAATTTAGTCCGAACCCTCCAAAAGCCAAATGGAAAAGCGAGTACAAAAACAATCAAAGCAAATGTGTAACTATTCATAGTATATGATTAAAAGAAGGCAATTTTAAATGCCACCGTGATTAATATAACGCCTAAACTTTTTAAAACAACTTTTTGATATTTGTTATAAAGTATTTGTATACTTTTTTGAGTAATAAAATATGCTACGATACTAAACCACATGATTGTTGTTAGAATAAGTATGCTACTTATTATTAACATAGTATTTTGGGATACGTCAGGTGTGATGACAAGTGTAAATAAACTTAAAAAAAACAGGGTAGCTTTGGGGTTAAGCACATTGGTTAAAAAGCCTATTCCTATGGCCTTTATCGGAGAAATATCTTTCTCTTTATCAATGTCGGAAGTAAGAATATTTTGTGTTTTTTCACGTAGTGATTGTATACCCAAATACATTAAATAAATAGCGCCCAGATATTTAATAATATTAAAAAGCATAGGTGATTTTGAAATAAGTAATGCCAGACCTATTAAACTATAGGATATATGAACCCCAATCCCAAACCCGAAACCTATAGCAGTAAAAATGCCACTTTTTCTGGAATAAGTAAGTGAGTTTCTAAGCGTCATAAAAAAATCGGGGCCGGGGCTAATCAAAGCTACCAAATGTATCCCTGTAACACTTACTATTAAAGCCCAATCATTCATGATAATTTATATATGCAAAATTCAGAATATATTTTTTAAGGGACAAATAAAACCATTTTTATGTATATTTGATAGAAATAATAAAACTAAAAAAGTATGAAGTATCCTAAAAAAGTTACCATAGGTGATATCACTGTAAGAGATGGTTTTCAACACGAAGAAAAATTTATTCCCACAGATGCGAAGGTTTGGATGTTGGAAGAACTCGTTTTGGCTGGATTCAAACACCTTGAAGTAACCAATTTTGGCAATCCGAGTGGTATGCCACAATTTAGAGATGCTGATGAAGTTTTTAAAAAAATTAGAAATAGTAAAAAAGTTAAAGACAGGCTTGATGATGTTGTTTTAACAGCGGTTACTATTAGAGAACGCGCTATTGAACGTGCCATTGAAGCCAGAAAGGAAGGTTACGGTCCCGATAGAATTTTATTGATGGTTTCTACCAGTGAATCCCACCAATTTAAAAATTCAGGATTAGATTTGAAAGATTATTGGAAAATGAGTGAGGAGTGGATTAAAAAAGCCAAAGATGCCGGTTTAAAAGTAAACGGAACAGTGAGCACTATTTGGGGTTGCCCCATAGAAGGACCTACAGATATGAACAAAGCCATCGAATTTACCAATCGTTGGTTTGACATTGGTGCAGATGATGTTGAACATGCAGACCACGATGGATCTGCTTCTCCGGATAGAGTATATGAATATTACTCAAAAATGTTATCAAGAGTAAAAGACCCGCATAAACAAATAGTGCATTTTCACACTACACGAGGTTGGGGATTGGCTAATGTTTTGGCAGCGCTACAGGCGGGAGCTACTAATTATGAATCCTCTATGGGAGGAATAGGTGGCCAACCGGCAAATTTTGTTGATGGTGTGCCGGTTTCCGGGACAGGTGATTATTATTATAATGACCCAAATATTGTGGGATTGGTTTCTACGGAAGATATGCTAGTAATGATGGACGAAATGGGTATAGACACAGGATTAGATGTAGATAAAGTTTTAGAGATTGGAAAAATGACAGAACGTATTGTGGGAAGAAGCTTACGCTCTGAATCTATCAGAAGTGGAAGAATCCCAAAATTTTTAAAGTCCAATTAATTATTAATGAGGGTATCTTCCACGATTTCTTTTGATTAAATTTGTCCATTGATGGAAGATACTTTAAAAATAATAGAATGTCCACGCGATGCTATGCAAGGCATCAAGACTTTTATACCTACAGAAAAAAAAATTGCCTATATCCAACAATTACTAAGTGTTGGATTTGACACTATAGATTTTGGTAGTTTTGTTTCTCCTAAAGCCATTCCTCAAATGGCAGATACCGCAGAAGTCATTAAAAATTTAGATTTATCTGATACAAAAACGAAACTCCTTGCGATCGTTGCTAATGTGAGAGGTGCAAAAGATGCGCTTAAGTATGACAAAATCAGCTATCTCGGATACCCATTCTCTATTTCTGAATATTTCCAAATGCGAAATGTAGGGAAATCTATAGCTGCTTCAAAAGAAATTTTGCAAGAGATAGTAAGATTGGCGAAAAAGAAGGAAAAGGAGGTTGTCGGATATATCTCTATGGGTTTTGGTAATCCTTATGGAGATCCTTGGAGTAAAGACTTGGTGGAGGAATGGACTGTAGCATTAATAAACATGGGTATAAAGATTATTTCTTTGTCAGATACCGTTGGTACAGCAGAGCCAGAACTAATTTATCAGCTTTTTTCAAAATTAGTTTCAAAATATCCGAACATAGAATTTGGCGCCCATTTGCATACACATCCCGCTAATTGGTATGAAAAGATGGATGCTGCCTTCCGTGGGGGCTGTAGACGATTTGACGGAGCTATAATGGGTTATGGTGGTTGTCCTATGGCCAAAGATGACTTGACAGGAAATATGCCTACCGAAAAAATACTTTCCTATCTTTCTCAACATAATATTTCCCATGGGATCAATCCTATGCGTTTTGAAAGTGCTTATAATAAAGCTATTGAGGTTTTTAATTTCTCCTAATATTGCTATAATATTTATTTGATTGTTAATATTTTACATAAAAAATAATTGAAAGTTTAATGTAATTATTGTTACATTAGCAACTTATTAACCAAAATAATTAATAATGAATACTAAAAATTTTTGGATTAGCTCAATTGTTGGAGCTATTGTTAATTTCTTATTAGGTTGGCTTGCATATGGGGTGTTATTTACGGATATCTACCCTCCGGCAAGTGGGGAACCTTGTTTTATGTTTTATTTTTTGGGTAGTTTAGCTTTTGCCATGTTACTTTCTTACATTTTTAATAAATGGGCAGGTATAAGTAATTGGATGAGTGGGGCGAAAGCGGGTGCTTTCGTTACATTTTTAGTTGCACTTTCCATGAACTTTAATATGTATGCCGGAGGCGGTATTGCTAATGTCCCATGGAAAAATTTCTTGTTAGATGTAATTATTGGAGTTGTGATGGGTGCTATAACCGGTGCAGTAATTGCTGCATTAAGTAAACCAAAAGCTGAAGCATAGCAAAAGAAATATTTAAAATAAAAGAGGCCAATTTGGCCTCTTTATTTTTTTGAACAAAGTAGCAACTCACTAACTATTATTCTCTGTTACCAATCGTATCACTTCATCAGCCACTTTTTCTTGAATACCTTGATCCAGATGACTGGTAAAGCCAACACAAGAACAGTTGATTTCACCTAATACATACTTATCATTTTTGTTTTCATCCCAATCCAACATAAAGTCGGCAGTCCAGATTAAGGGTATATCAAAACCTCCAATCTTATCACTGATCATCGGTAAAGACTCTTCTAGCATATTGACTAAATCAGGCCATTTGCTTGGGTCATCATAAGTATATTTAGCTCCGGAAAATAAAGTGGCTGAAAAGCTGTCGGCACCTTCAGCTGGTTTTTTATGAACCACAAAAATTGGATTAGGGCCCACCATTAAAATGCGTATTTCACCCTCTTTAATACGTGGCATAAAAGGCATATCAACCAACATGCCGTTGTCTCCTACAATATATTGTTCACAGAATTTCATAAAATCTCCTAATTCATGATATTCTACATGGTTATCTACCGCTTCAGTACATTTTAGTTTGGTGTCCAATGGTAATGAATCACCGGCTTTGTAAGGCCTTTCATCCACAACAACTACACGCCAAATTCCTTCTCCTGTAGAACCCCGATTTTGTTTTAATACACGTTCTCTGTGCGAAATACTGATCGGAAAAGTTTTTTTGAACTCTTCTATTGTATAGTAAGCATAAGTGTCATCAGGCACTAAGTCGGTAGTAGCTAATTTTACCAAAGCATCTTTTGCGCCAAAGTTGATCATCGCATCGGGGGTTGACATACCCACCAAACCGGCTTTAGATAACCTGTTTAGAGTTTCAAAATATACCTTTTCACCATTAGCTAAATTTCCTGGGTTGATACGACTGATGTAACCATCTGCTTTCTCCACAGCATAATCATAAATAACATCTTTCCATTCATCACGGAAATAAACTACTTCAGCATCCCAGCCCTTTGATTTAAGTGCATTTATAATGGGCATAGTATCTTTTCTATGACCATCTATCCATTTATCAGAGCCTCCCTCAGCTTCGAATACAATAATATGTTTTTTCATTTTTTGGTTTATTTTTTTAAGATTATCTATTAAGCTTCAAAATTAAAATAAAATCATTTTTTGAACATGACAAATGTTAGGTTTATAAACTTAATTTAAAGCTTAAACTGATAGATTGTTAAATTTCTTTACCTTTGAATATTCAAAGCAATCAAACATGAAAACAATTAGAATATTTTTTTTATTTTTAGTTATTATTAGTCTTTATTCTTGTGATAATCAGGGAGATAATAATATTGACGTGACTTTTTTACAACTAAACGATGTTTATGAAATAGCCCCCATTTCAAACGGACGTGAAGCCGGTATGGCGCGTGTTGAGACAGTTCATAAACAATTATTAGCAGAAAACCCCAATACCTATATGTTTATGGCCGGAGATTTCTTTAGCCCTTCTTTATTGGGGACTTTACAGTACGAAGGTGAAAAAATTAAAGGAAGGCAAATGGTTGAGGTTATGAATGCGATGAATTTTGATCTCGTTACCTTTGGTAACCATGAATTTGACTTAAAGTATAAACAGTTTCAAAATCGCTTGAATGAATCCACTTTCCCTTGGACAATAGCCAATGCTTTTCATAAAGTGGATGAGGTAACCGGTCCTTTTTATGTAGAAAATGAAGGTGTTAAAAATTTTATACCCAATACTTATATTATTGAAGCCAAGGATGCTGATGGTACACATATAAAAATGGGTTTTTTTAGTGTATGTATCCCTTCTAATCAACCTGATTATGTGTCGTTTACAGATATATTTGAAGAAGCTCAAAAGGCCTATGATAAATTAAGTAATGAAGCGGATTTGGTTTTTGGGCTTACTCATTTAGATGTAGATGATGATAAAAAATTGGCTGAAATGCTACCTGATATTCCGTTAATAATGGGTGGTCATGAACATTATAATATGTTGGTGCCGGTTGGGGATACAAAAGTTGCCAAAGCCGATGCCAATGCACGAACAGTCTATGTGCATAACATTCACTATAATACTAAAACTAAACAAGTAGAAGTTAAATCTACTTTAAAACCTATAAATGATAAAATAACAGCAGATCCGGAAGTAGATAAGTTAGTCAATAAATGGCAAGTAATCATGAAGAATAAAGTAGGAGAGGTAGTAGCGCAACCCGATGAAGTTATTTATAAAGCTACCGAAGCATTAGACGGTAGAGAAACTTACATCAGAAGTGAACAAACTAATTTGGGTGAAATTATAGCAGCTTCTATGAAAGAAGTAACCGGTGCAGATTGTGCTTTTTTTAATGGGGGTTCTGTACGTGTCGACGACCAGTTACACGGCAATATTACACCAGTTGATATTTTTAGAACCTTACCCTATGGTGGTGCTATTTTTACACTTGAAATTAAAGGAGATTTTTTACAAGAAATATTAGATTTTGGTCGTTCTCACGTAGGAAAAGGATCCTATCTACAAAGATCCGGAGCTGATTGGAATACTGAAGATGAACAATGGCTCATAGATGGAAAAGCACTAAAACCCAATAAGAAATATAAAGTAGCCATCACTGATTTTTTACTTACAGGTTATGATATCCCTTTCTTAACTCATGAAAATAAGAAAATTATTAAAGTAAGTGAACCTGCCCCAGATCATATCGCTTTTGATATCAGAAAAGCTGTTGTTTCCTACATGAAATCTCATAATAATCAATAAAAAAAATGAAAAGAAATATAGTTTATTTAGCAGTCATTCTTTTAGTGGCTATGCTTCTTATGTTTCTTAATCAAAATAAAGATGAATCAACAGCAAATAAAGCTGAACAAGTACCATTGCAAAAAACAAATTCGTTTACCGAACTTACATTCCAATCACAGGATGGATTAACGATACATGCCGATCTTTATGAAAGTGATCAAGAAAATGCACCAGTCATTCTACTATTTCATCAGGCAAGATATAGTAGGGGTGAGTATAGGGACATTGCTCCCAAAATCAATGAGTTAGGTTTTACCTGCCTGGCAGTAGACCAACGTTCGGGTAAAGAAGTTAACGGAGTTCCTAATAAAACTTTCCAGCAGGCACAGGAAAAAGGATTGGGGGTAGCATATCCCGATGCTTACCCTGACTTGGAAAGCACTTTGCTATATGCTTCAAAAAGGTTTCCGGATCAAAAATTCATTATTTGGGGTAGTTCCTATTCAGCTGCTTTGGTGTTTGTTTTAGCTCAAAAACACCCTGATCTGATAAAAGCAATTGTAGCTTTTTCGCCGGGAGAGTATTTTAAATTTGAAGGTAATAGCATTCCCGAATATGCCAAAGGTGTTGATTGCGCTGTATTTATTACTTCTGCGGGAGACGAAGCAGCCTATTGGGAAAATATTTATCATCAATTGAGTAGTGAAAATAAAGTAAGCTATTTACCTGAACTGCCAGGTAAACATGGTTCCAGCGCATTATATGATTCGTCAGCAGGACATGAAGGATATTGGGAAGCACTCATTAGTTTTTTAGAAAATCAAAAGTAAAAACTAAAAAAATTAAATTATATTTGTCTGCAATTAATTTTAATTTAATTGCAACATGGCTTCACCAAAAATCCTCCATCAAGGATTGACATACGATGACGTATTACTTGTCCCAGCTTTTTCAAAAGTTTTACCCCATCAAGTCAATATTCAAACAAGATTTTCTCGAAATATCAAACTGAATGTGCCTATTATTTCGGCAGCTATGGATACGGTAACTGAGTCTGCTATGGCTATTGCTATTGCCAGGTTGGGCGGTATAGGAGTGTTGCATAAAAATATGTCAATAGCCTCACAAGTCAAAGAAGTAAGGCGTGTAAAAAGATCTGAATCAGGGATGATACAAGATCCAATCACCATTAGAAAAGATGCTAAAGTATATGAGGTAAAAACTTTAATGGCAGAGCATAGTATTGGTGGTATTCCTGTTGTGGATGATAGCAATATTTTGATAGGTATTGTGACTAACAGAGACTTGCGATTTGAGAGAAATGAAAAACGGGATATTTCAGAAGTAATGACAGCAGCTAATTTGGTAACTGTGCCGGCTGGTACTTCTTTAGAACAGGCAGAAAAGATCTTGCAGGATAATAAAATTGAAAAATTACCGGTAATAAGTAAGGATAAAAAATTGGTTGGGCTTATCACATTTAGAGACATCATCAAAGTGCAGGAAAATCCCAATGCTAATAAAGATGAATACGGAAGATTGCGTGTAGCAGCTGCTGTTGGTGTTGCAGGTGATAGTTTTGAACGTGCTGAAGCTTTGGTTAAAGAAGGTGTAGATGCTTTGGTGATAGATACGGCACATGGACATAGCCAAGGTGTTGAAGTAATTTTGAAAAAAATAAAGAAAGCTTTCCCCAAAACAGATGTGGTAGTAGGTAATATAGCCACCGGTAAAGCTGCCAAGTATTTAGTAGAAGCAGGCGCTGATGCAGTAAAAGTGGGTATTGGACCGGGTTCAATTTGTACCACTCGAGTGGTGGCTGGAGTGGGTTTCCCACAGCTTTCTGCCATTATGGATGTATATGCAGCTATTAAGGAAACCGATGTGCCGGTGATAGCAGATGGCGGTATACGTTATACAGGTGATATTCCAAAAGCTTTGGCTGCCGGGGCCGATAGCGTGATGTTGGGTTCTTTGCTTGCCGGAACCAAAGAATCGCCTGGTGAAACCATTATTTATGAAGGTAGAAAATTTAAGACCTATCGTGGAATGGGTTCTATTGAGGCTATGAAAAAAGGAAGTAAAGACCGCTATTTTCAGGAAGATGAAGGAGATACTGAAAAGTTAGTACCGGAAGGTATTGTTGGTAGAGTTCCTTATAAAGGTGAGTTACACGAAACCATGCATCAATTTGTTGGTGGTTTGCGTTCCGGAATGGGGTATTGTGGGGCTAAAAATGTAGATATCCTTAAAAAGGCCCATTTTGTGCAAATCACTCCTGCCGGTATGCAGGAGAGTCATCCGCATAATGTGACCATCACCAAAGAGTCACCAAATTATTCCAGAAGATCCTAGATTTTTTTGTTATAAGTTTTGATAGGACTCAAAAGCTTTTCGTATTTGAGCTTCTGTAACTTGACAATCCAAAACTACTTTACCTATATCTTTTAGTAAGACAAAATTAACTTGATCTCCATAGTTTTTTTTATCGTGCTTGAGGAGGTCTATGATGCTTTGAATATCTTTTTCAGTAAATAGTACTTTTGGGAAAAACCGGTTGAGCATTTTTGAATAAGAAATGGCTTTCACTACATCAAAACTTTGTGTTTGTACCGATAACTGTAAAGCCAAAATCATTCCAATAGCAACAGCTTCCCCATGTAAAAGATTTCTTTTGCTATCTGCTAAAAGGTGCGTTTCTATGGCGTGGCCCAAGGTATGTCCAAAATT
>JANTFO010000076.1 GCA_024763365.1 Flavobacteriaceae bacterium | reverse complement strand
ATGTTGCCAAATCACTTTAAGAATTTACGAGATGATCTTTCCAAAGCCAAGTTCTTTGATCAGAATAAGCTAAAAGAACGTTTAGAGGAGGGCACTTTTTACACCCGGTCAAAACCAGAGGATATTAAGGAAAAAATAGAATCCATTATTCCTAAGCTACTTGGATTATACAACCAGTCCGAAGTCTTGTATCGAAAACGTAAGCTTTGGCTTTTTTTTAGAGAAAGTTTAATCCCATTATCTGTCATTTCATCGGTTTACAAAGCGATGGAAAGGATAAAGGCCGATCGTAACACTTTGTTGATCAGTGAGTTTAATGATTTGATTTATGAAAAGATCAAAGAAGAAAGTGCGCCATTCATTTATGAAAGATTGGGTGAAAAATACCGGCATTATTTTATTGATGAGATGCAGGACACTTCAGTCTTGCAATGGCATAATTTGATCAAGTTAATAGACAATGCACTTTCGCAGGAAAAGGGAAGTTTGTTGTTAGTGGGTGATTTTAAGCAATCTATTTACCGTTGGCGTGGGGGGGAACCTGAGCAGTTTTTACATTTAGCTGATGATAAAAATAAGGAACCTTTTAAAGTCCCCAAGCAGGTGGAGAACTTACCCAAGAATTTCCGTTCTTATCAGGAGGTAGTTACATTTAATAATGATTTTTTTGATTTCATCAGCAAGTTTTTTATCCAACCGGACTATCAAAAAGAGTATCAAAAAGGAACAACACAAAAAGTTGTAAAAAAATCTCCTGGTTTTGTACAAATTGAGTTTGTCGATACCAAGGCTGTTTTGGAAGAAGAAATATTGTCAAAAGAGGACATATTTCCCGACAAAGTTTATCAAAACATACTAAGTTTAGCCCCTACTTATCACTACGGAGAGATTTGTGTATTAGTCCGAAAAAACAAACAAGGTATTGCTGTGGCCGAATATTTGACACAAAAAGGAATCCCTGTAATCTCTTCTGAAAGTTTATTATTGTCGCAAAATGATAAAGTCCGATTTTTAATAAATCTGTTCACACTGCTTCGTTTCCCCGATGATGGCATGAGCCACTTTGCTATATTGGATTTTTTACACCAACACCTGCAGGTAAAAGAGTCAAAACATGGTTTTATTCAAAGATTAGCTAAGCTTAAAACGAATGATTTTTATGACACCTTAAAAGAATGGGGAGTCGATTTTGAGCCTGTTAAGTTTTATGCGATGGGCTTGTATGATGCTGCAGAATACATCATTAGAAGTTTTAAATTACAAGATTATGTAGATATATATCTGTCTTATTTTCTGGATTTTGTGTTTGCTTTTCAGCAGAAAAATTCAAATGAGTTAGATGCCTTTTTGGCGTATTGGGCTCAAAAAAAAGATACCGAAAGCATCAGTACAGCAGAGGGCTTGAATGCCATAAGAATAATGACAATACACAAGGCCAAAGGTTTAGAATTTCCGGTGGTCATAGCACCTTATGATCTGGATATTTATTATGACAAAGACCCAAAACTTTGGTATCCCATTCAAAGCCCGGAAGCGTTTGAAGGTTTTAGTTCATTATTCATTGCTTATCGAAAAGATCTGGCCTTAACAGGGGAATTCGGTGAAGCCTTGGATTTACAGCAAAGATCACTTAAAGAATTGGATAATTATAACCTGCTCTATGTGACTTATACCAGAGCAGTAGAGGCATTGTTGATTATTACAGAGGATACTGCAATAAAGGAATCCAAGCCAAAGTATACTTCTGGATTATTGAAAACATTCCTGCAGGATAATAATTTATACAGCGACGATCAGAAGCTTTATACTTTCGGGCAAATAGATGTTAATCGAAAAAAACCTATAGAATTAAGTAGTTCAGCATATTTGACAGCAGAAAGATTTATCAGTTCCGGTGTGGTTTCCCAAAAACTTCATGTCAAGACAGATGTGCCAAATTATGGAGATAATGAAAGAATCTCAGCTATTCAATACGGAAATTTAATCCATGCCATGTTGGCAAAAGTTTATACTATAGCGGATATTCCTGCTGTGATTCAGAATTTTGTAAATATTGGGGAGTTGAGCAGGGACGAAGCAGCCTTTTTAGCTCAAAAGATAGAACAACTGATCACACATCCAAAATTAGCATCTTATTACATGGCAGGATTGGAAGTTTATAATGAGAGAGAGCTTATAGATCAAGATAAAAATATCCATATCCCTGATAGGTTTGTGATGTTGGGTGTCAAAGAAGTCGTCATTATTGATTATAAAACCGGAAAGGAATTACCGGAACATAAAACCCAAATTACACTGTACGCCACTTTGCTTGAGGAAATGGGTTATACCGTATCGAAAAAAATGTTGGTCTACTTAAATACAGATCTGGAAATAAGCATTATTGAATGCTAAAAGTATCCCAGTCTAAACCTACTTGAAACTCCTTGCGAAATATTTTTAGCAAGTCTATGTCTAGTTCTGTTTGAAGTATACCTTCCTGAAATTCAGAAATAATTCTTACTATATTACCTTTAGGATCAATAACTTGTGAGTCTCCTGAATGTAATATGCCATGGCCGTCAATGCCAGTTCTGTTGACCCAAATTACAAAAGATTGATTTTCTATAGCACGTGCTTTTAACAAACTCATATAAGCTGTATTTCTGATTTCCGGCCAGTTGGCTACATAAATAATTACGTCATAGTCATAAAATTTTGTTTTCTTGTCATAACGGTTTTTCGTCCATACCGGAAAGCGTAGGTCATAACAAATTTGAAGCAAGAATTTAACACCTCTATGTGTGACAATAGTTTTTTTCTTACCGGCAGTCATCACTTCATTTTCACGCCCCATCTGAAATAGATGGCGCTTATCATAGGTCTCGAAGGAACCATCGGGATACATCCAGAACATCCTGTTGTAATATTTTCCATTTGCTTCTATCAACAGGCTGCCTACAATATTTTTTTGGTGTTTTTTTGCCTGTTGTTGCATCCACAAAAAGGCTTCATTACCCACAGGTTTCTGAAATTTTTCAGGTTTCATACTAAAGCCGGTGGCGAACATTTCGGGTATTACAATGAGGTCACTTTCACTAGGCACTTTTTCAAAAAAAGCTTCGAATTTTTGAAAATTCTCTTGAGGATTTTCCCATGCCAGATCGGCTTGTATGAGTGTAATGGGTAATGTCACTATATGGTTTTCAGTAAGTTGATAGCTTTATCAAGGGTTTCTTTTTCCTTCGGGAAGGCAAATCTTAAAATATTTTGGTTTTTCTTGTCGTGATAGAATGACGAGACGGGTATGGAAGCAATACCTTTTTCGGCAGTCAGCCATTGGGCAAATTCAAATTCTGACAAATCAGCTATGGCACTATAATCTAATAATTGGAAGTAGGTGCCATGGGTAGGGATACTTTTAAAGCGGCTGTTTTGAATACCCCGTATGAAATAATCTCTTTTCTCTTGATAGAAATTGGGTAAATTCAGGTAGTTATTTTCATCCTGTAAATAGGCAGCCAAAGCGTATTGTATGGGGGTATTGACACAAAATACATTAAACTGATGCACTTTTCTAAATTCTTTGGTCAAATGGGGTGGCGCTACAGCATAGCCCATTTTCCAACCGGTAGCATGGAAAGTTTTTCCGAAAGAATAAACCGCTACCGTTTTTTGATAGAGTTCGTCATATTTTAAGGCCGATTCATGTTTAAGACCATCAAAAATAATGTGCTCATAAACTTCATCACTGATTACGACCAAGTCTTTATTGCGTGTGATTTCCGCTAACATTTTCATATCATTTTCATCAAAAACGAAGCCGCCTGGATTGTTGGGCGTATTGATAATGATCAATCGAGTGTTGTCGTTTATTTTGTTTTTTACCAGATTCCAATCAATTTTAAAATCGGGGCTTTCTAAACTTACATATACCGGTTTACCTCCATTTAATGTTACCGCCGGTCCATAACTGTCATAAGCCGGTTCAAAAATAATAGCTTCATCATCTTTCCCTATAAATGCACTGATAGCCGTAAAAAGTGCTTGGGTGGCTCCGGCTGTGATGGTAATTTCATCATTTGGATTGATTTTTTTGTGGTATAACTTTTCAATTTTTTGGGCAATAGCTTCTCTTAGTTCTAAAACGCCGGGCATAGGAGCATATTGATTGTAACCCGCTAACATTTTTTGATGAATTAATTCGATTAATTCTCCCGAAACTTTAAAATCCGGAAAGCCTTGCGAAAGATTAATAGCTTTATATTGGTTTGCCAATCTTGACATGACGGCAAAAATTGAAGTTTCGGTTTGAGGCAGCTTACTTTTCATGAGTTTTAGATATTGGTGTCCAAACGTTTTTCAATTACTTTTTCCAAAGGCATTTTATTATTTGGAATGAAACCTTTAAGCATTAATAAAAAACCAAAGACGATAAGTATAATTCCCAAAATACGTTTGGTTTTATAAATTAATGATGGGGTCATGTTTCTGCTTAGTCTTTTAGCTAACAGAATTTTTCCGAGGTCTACGATGAAATAAGATAATAAAATGGTACTAAAGAAAAGTAAGATTTTTTCTTCATTCATGTCTAATCTGGCGCCAAATATTAAAATCATCCCCAGCCAAAAACCTAGTACACCTATATTGATAAAGTTCAGTAAAAAGCCATTGATAAATAATTGAAGATAGGTATATTTGGTTTTGATCACTAACTTTTCATCAACAATCACATCAGATTGTCTTTTGTTATAAAATGTATAGATGCCATAGGCTGTCATTACAATACCCCCCAAAATAAAAATTAACGGATGATCTTTAATTTCGATTAGAACGGATCTACTCCCAAAATAGGCAATACTAAGAAAAGCGATATCTGCTATTACCACACCCAGGTCAAAAGCAAGAGCTGCTCTAAACCCATGCGAGATACTTGTTTCAATGAGCATAAAGAATACAGGTCCTATCATAAAAGCAAGAAAAACCCCAATGAGAACAGCATCTTTTATTTCTAATATATTCATTGTTTAATCATCAAAATTTACAACACAAATATCGGTGGTAGGTATAGCTACACAGCTTAAGATATAACCTTCTTTTACTTCATCCTCATATAGTGTTTCGTTATGACTCATGGTGGCTTCGCCTTCCAAGAGTTTTGCTTTACAAGATGTGCAGAAACCCCCTTCGCATGAATAAGGTGCATCAATACCGGCATCTAGTAAAGCATCTAAGATCGTTTGATCCTGTTTGGCCTCTATTTGATGGCCTTTCCCATCCAGTATTGCAATTATAATCTTATTATCCATCACTTAATTTTACTGGGCTAATATACTAAATCAATTATGAAATACGAATTATGAATGAAGTCTAATAATTGGACTGGATGTATGAACTAAATCTTATTTTTGTATCAATTAAAAATCCTAAACATCTGGTTTGATATCTTTAATTTTTAGTTGGATAGAAGAAGTGCCATTCCAATGGTTGATATCCACGGTAAAAATGATCTTAAATACTCCTTTCAACAAATTTATTTTATCTGCCATGTTAAAAGCTATCCCATTGTAGGTCTTATTATTACTACCTTCAATGATATTTAGTTTGAGGTGCTTTCGGTCACTTCCAACCACCTTTCCCATGCCGTTGTCACGTAGCCCGGAAGCTTCAAAGACCGGTTGCATATTCCCTGGGCCAAAGGGTGCCATTTGTTGTAGAATACGGTAAAATTTTAAAGAAAGTTCTGAGAGAAAAACACGGGAGTCAATCTGGATTTCAGGGATCCGGTTTTCAGGCTTAATAGTTTTTTTAACTGTTTGTTCAAAACAATTTTTAAAAGCTTCTAAATTTTTACGTTTTATTTTTAAACCTGCAGCATATTTATGCCCGCCAAATTGTTCTATATATTGAGCGCAATTCTCAAGTGCTTTGTATAGGTCAAAACCTTTGACCGATCGTGCGGAAGCGGTGAGTATTTCTCCATCCCCGGTAAAAACTACTGTTGGTTTATAATGCGTTTCTATCAAACGAGAGGCTACAATACCCACTACCCCTTTATGCCAATCCGGTTGATAGACTACACTGGTATATGAATCCGGGTTTTGCTCATTTTGAATTTGAGATAAAGCATCTTTGGTTATTTGTTGGTCCAATGATTTTCGATCTTCATTAATAGTGCTGATGTTGTGAGCCATTTTAATAGCTTCTTCGATCTTTTCTTCCATTAATAATTCAACTGCAAACTTTGCATGATGTAACCTGCCGGCAGCATTAATACGAGGAGCAATCCCAAAAACTACATCTACAATGTTGAGTTTTTCTTTGTCATTAGATTTTATCAAGGCATGAATTCCGATACTTGGATTTTCATTGATTGTTTGCAGACCAAGATGAGCCAAGATTCTATTTTCTCCAGTGATAGGTACAATATCTGCCGCAATACTGGTAGCGACCAAATCCAAATAATGGATAAGTGATGTTATCTCAGCACCTTGCTTTTGCTGGTACGCTTGTATTAGCTTAAAACCTATACCACAACCGCTTAAATCTTTGTATGGATAGGGACAATCTTTTTGTTTGGGGTTTAAAATAGCCACAGCTTCGGGTAGCTTTTCTCCGGGTGTGTGGTGGTCACAGATGATGTAGTCAATATGCTTCTTGTTCGCATACTCGATTTTGTCAATGGCTTTGATACCACAATCCAGTGCGATGACCAAAGAGATGTCATTGTCATAAGCAAAATCAACACTTTGAAATGATATGCCATAACCTTCCTGCTCTCTATCGGGAACATAAGTAGCTATACTTTGTGAGTGTTGTAAAAGAAATTTGGCCACCAAAGCCACAGCAGTAGTTCCGTCTACATCATAATCACCATACACTAATATATTTTCCTTTTTCTCAATTGCTTTTAAAATTCTGGAAATGGCTTTATCCATGTCTTTCATCAAGAAAGGATCGTGTAAATTTTCTAATGATGGACGAAAGAAAGCTTTGGCTTCGTCATAATTTTCAATCCCTCGTTGGATTAAAAGTTTAGCAAGCGTATGGTCAATTTCTAAGGCTTTTTCTAAATAAGTAACTTTCTTTGGGTTAGGTTCAGGTTTATATTTCCAGCGCATATATTTTTGTTTTTCATTTACAGCTATGGCAATTTTTATGTTTAAATTAAAAAAGAAACTGTAAAGTTTGTTACATTTGTAAGCAACAAATTTAAACATTTATATTATGAAAAAAGTTATCTTACTGCTAAGCATTGTTACCTTGGTTATTTCTTGTAATATGGTCGATAAAAAGGATAAAAAATCTGATGACAATCAGGATAAAATGGGTATGAGTATGGAAGTGCCGGTTATAGATTTAGCAGATTTTGATGCCAAAGCTGGAGATTTTGTCAATAAAGAAGTACAGGTTAAAGGTATAGTAGATCATGTATGTAAACACGGAGGAAAACGTCTATTACTTGTAACCGATGAAGGAGATGTGCATGTAGACAGTGAAGAACGTTTTGACGATTCGATAAATGGTGATGAGATTGTAGTCAATGGTTTGGTCACTGAATTCAGAGTGGATGAAGCCTACCTCTTGCAAAAAGAAGAAGACCATATCCAGAGTCATAAAGAAGGTAAAGACAGCCAGGAGATTTTTGATGAAAAAATGGAACATATTAAAGAATACCGTGATTCTATGAAAGCAGCCGGAGTAGATCACCTGTCTTTTTATTCATTAGATTATTTATCACATAAAGTTTTAAAAGAAGTAGAAGTAGCGGAAGAAGAAATAAATGAATAACTTTAAAGTATAGCTATTTATCATTGAGAAGCCGTCTCATAAGCAAGGTTTTCTATCATTTCGACCCTGCCTTGCCGGCAGGCAGGTAAATGGAGAAATCTAATTCTTTAATATTCAATAGATTAGATTTCTCGACTCCGTTCGGAATGACAACTTTTTAAGCTTATGAGACGACTTCTTTTTTTCATAAAAGAAAGTAAAATGAGCATGAAATTTTTGCGTAGGTGGAGCCGAATCCTGCATAGAGATGTTGGGTATTTTTTTATTGGAACAACCTTGATATATGCGTTGTCGGGTATTGCATTGAATCATATCAATGATTGGAACCCCAATTATTCTGTGGAACTTAAAAGTTTTACTACCGATATACCTCTTCAAAAAAACCCTGAGGTGGAACAGAATATTAAACAGCTCTTAGAAGAAGTCGCCCCAAAATCGGCGTATAAAAAACACTATTATCCACAGGACGATATTTTAAAGATATTCTTAAAAGGTGGTTCCACGATCTTTGTCAATACCGAAACCGGACAGGGACAAATAGAATTTCTCAAAAAAAGATTGGTTTTCTATGAAGTGAATTACCTGCATTACAATCCCCACAAATGGTGGATGTGGTTCTCTGATTTTTTTGCCGGTGCTTTGATATTATTAGCGATTACTTCTTTCTTTATGGTTAAAGGCAAAAAAGGTATGTGGGGCAGGGGCGGCATTTATACTGCAATTGGGTTTATAATTCCTTTGCTATTCCTATGGTACTTATTGCAATAAAAAATTTATAACAATTTCATAGAATTTTTCAGGTTGTTCGGCATGTAGCCAATGCCCGGCTTTTTCAATACTTTTAATTACGGCATTCGGAAAATGCGCTTCAATAGTAGGGAGATCACTTTTCAGGATATAATCTGAATAAGTACCTTTTAAGAAAAGGCTTGCTCCTTCAAATTGGCTGTGAGGAGGAATGTTTTCATTGATAAGTTCATAATGGCTAACTAAAACAGGTAGATTACATTTATAGGTAAAAGTATTTTGATTTATTCGTTTGACGTTTTTCATCAAGAACTGTCGAATGGCCTTGTTGTCAATATATTGAGCTAAAACTACTTCAATATCGTATCTTGATTGAACAGCCGAGAAATCTACAGCTTGCAGAGCTTCTAAGATGATTTGATGCCTATGGGGATACATTTTAGGAGCTATGTCTGCCACAATAAGTTTTTCTACCAACTCCTGATGATGAACAGCCAATTGCATAGCTACTTTACCCCCCAT
>JANTFO010000075.1 GCA_024763365.1 Flavobacteriaceae bacterium | reverse complement strand
TGTTGGGCCGACAAGTGGTGGTTGTCATCGTGCATAATAATCAAATTTTATTGATGAAAGTTACAAAAATTTAGCTTAGAATACAAAAAACAGCCAATAAATGACCAGCAAGGCAAATAAACTAAATACAATACTGTATAACCAATTTTGCCAAATCCCTGCCTTGACGGCAGGCAGGCTTCTTTTTCTAAATCTCTTTTGAATCTGTTCAATGCTTTTTAGAATCTGTTCTTGTGTAAATTTTTTAGTTGGTCTTTCCCTGTAATGTGTTATAATTTCTCCACGATTTTGAAATCGACGTTTTTTGGACCTGCGTAAATCTGTGTTGTTACGTAAAGTCTGAATCATATGCAGCATAAATCCTTCTCCGGGCATAATAAATAGTTTTTATAGGTTACTTAAAATAATCTGTAATACTTGTAATAATAAAAGGACAATTGTTATCATTTTTTTGGGTGTTAAATATTTGGTTAGTTATCATCAAGACACCTTATTAAACAACTATCTCAAGGTGCACTTGTAAAGGCTCCGCTGATTTGAAAAGTCGTCAGTTGATATCGGACTGAGAGAACAATTTTTCAAATAATACATCTAAGATATAGTGACTTTGAAATAAGCTCCAAATTTTTTGAACAAAATTTATGAAATTGACTACACATATATAAGTGTTTTTGCAATTTTTATTTATACCTATCAATATACTATTTCATTATAGTTTATTTTTCAAAATATTTTTTAAATTTTTCATGATTTATGCAATATTTTAATGAAGTATTTTACACTATTTTTATCATATTAATGAATATTCATCTAAATATGTATTTATTTCGTCTGTTTTCATAATTATATTATTTATTTCTAATTGACTTCAATTTATTTTTAAATATAATACAATTACATTTTCATATTATTTGTATGGAGAATACTGTATTAGTAAACTTGCATTTATAAAAAAATATGTAGGTTTGACCCTTAAATAAACTCTATGAGTATAGTGAATGCTATCATTGGTTTGGTATTATTGGTAATCGGTGGGGAGCTATTGGTGAGAGCTTCTGTAGGATTATCCTTTAAGTTCAAATTGTCCAAACTTGTGATTGGAATGACAGTAGTATCTTTTGCTACATCTGCCCCTGAATTGATCGTAAGTTTGCAATCTGCGTTGGACGGCCACCCAGACCTGGCATTGAGCAATGTGGTAGGTTCTAATATGGCAAATATAGGCCTGGTATTAGGACTAACAGCCATCATTACACCTTTATTTGTGGATTTGGAGTTTTTTAAGATCAACTGGCCCATGATGATGTTGGTTTCGGTATTATTATATTTCTTTTTACAAAACGATTTGGTCTTGTCACGATGGGAAGGCATCCTATTATTTGCACTATTAATAGTCTTTACAATTGCGCTCATTTATCGTGCTAGAAAACTACATCGTGCTGCCCCAGAGGATGTGGATGAATCTTTGAGTAAAGTGGGTTATCCAAAACTTATGCTTTGGTTAATATTGGGTGGGATCACACTTTGGCTGGGCTCTGACAGATTGATAGAAGGCGCCATTAGCATAGCACAACACTTTGGTATGAGTGAAAACTTGATTGGTATTAGCATGGTGGCATTTGGCACTAGCATTCCCGAGTTAGCCGCTTCTGTTATTGCGGCATTTAGACAAGAAAAAGCGATCTCGCTAGGTAATTTAATTGGTTCAAATATATTCAATATTGGTTCGGTTTTAGGGATAACTTCTATCATGATGCCTATTCATGTACTTGACAAACAATTGCTTACCAATGATATTTATTGGATGATTGGCATTGCAGCTATCTTAGTTCCCATGGCACTTTTACCTACCCGAAATAAACTATCCCGGATTGAAGGATTTGTGTTAGTTGTATCTTATTCCTTGTTTATCTATTTAAAATTCATCAACCAATAATAAACGCCCACTAAAAAATAGTAGACGTTTTATTTTGATTTCAAGTCTTAATTACCAGGAATAATTTTTGTTTTTTGCTTGTTTTTTTAAGCTTTTTAGCAAAGAGGTGCTTAAACTGTTGTCACTTTTTGGCGCTTGATTAGAAAGATAAGCTCGCCTCTGTTGGTTTAGCTCATTAATCTCATCTTGAATTTGATTTCTCTTTTCAGCTTTTTCGTTTATAAAATCTCTAATCTCTTTACTAGATTTATTTTGTAATTCTCCAGGCAAGGTTTTTCTCTCAACTTTTTCGAGGTCAAAATTTTCCTCCTTTACTGCATCTACCAAATCCCAGGAGTTGTTTTTATAGATAGGGGAGCTCTTTGATACCGCACGGTTAACGGCAACAGACTCTTCAAATTCGGCGGCGTTATTATCTTGTGTAACTTGCATCATTTTTTTAGAATATCCACCGGAACCGTAATAAATATAGGTGTCATTCAGATCTTGATTCAATTTGATGATTAAATCGTCGTAGGGTGTCACTACATAGATTTTTCGTTGGTTGTGATCTATAGAAAAGTAATCACCACCCGTACGCAAAGCGGCATCTTCCCATTTTCCGGAAATACCATTATAATGATTACCACAAAAAATAGTATTGACTGTTACCTCCTTTTCTTTGGCATCATTGGTAGCAGAAATATAAGATATTGGACCTTGTGTAAATTCCTCATTTCCTGCGATATATATTAAGTTCAAATCATTTTTCTCACGACCCCAGTTTAATTTGTTTAAGGAAGTTTTAATGACCTGGCCGCAATATTCCGACCCACCATTAGTTCGCAAGGCAAATAATTTTTCAGATATAAGATCTAAATCTTGCGTAAAACTTAAGACTTGTCGTATATAGCCATTTGAAGAACGTAAACCGTCATTGCCATATTCATACAACGCAATATATAGTTGTGGGTTTTGACCTTCACAGCGCGCATAAGACAGTTCATTGACTATTTCCCAAAGTTGGGTTTTGGCTTGATCTATCAAACCATCCATGGAATTAGAAGTATCTAATAACAGGGCAACTCTGATGGTATTTTGACGAGGGTACTTATTAAGCTGATTGTTACTTGCTGAAGCTCCGAATAATATTCCTAAAAATAGAATTCCGCATAAAATTTGTTTTCTAATTGTTTTCATAATGTAAAATTTAGATGTTTATAAATTATTGTATGGCAAATCGAGCTAAGACATTAGCACTTAACCTGATCTTTTGTAATGGAATATTTTGATATCTGCTAGTAGCTCCGGAATACTTGGTTTTAGTCAAGACAACTTCATTTAGCACATTGGTTTGTGTAAAATCGGTATTGATACCGGTGTTGAGCTCCTGTATAAAAAGTGTTTTGCCAATATGTTCATTTAAAGCTTCAGCATAGTTTAGCGCTTTGTTTTTAGCGACTTTCACTGCTAATATTTGAGTTTCTTTTTTAAATAAAGCCATTTGGGAGTGATCTAATTTGGCAATTGAGGCAGAGGCAATTTCCAGTTCATCTAAAGCGGCAAAGACCGGTGCCAGTTTTTCCGAGGAATGCAAAAGCAACTCATATTCTTTGGCTTTCTTTACATCATCTTTCTTGAAAAAAAATCGAATATAAGTACTGGAAAAACTGATCACTGAAAGATCACTGTCGACATCTATACCTTCCGTTTTTAATCTTTCAAGCATCATTTCCTCTTGTTTTTCAATACTTTTGGCTCCGTTGTTATTTTTTTCATCAATTCTGATGTGTAGATAAATTCTATCCGGGATAATCTCTTTTTCGGCAGCTCCTGAAACTTCCATATAATTCTGGTCGATAAAATTTTTGATTCCTCCCTGTGAAAAAACAGAAAAGGAATAAAGTAAAATGAGTGTTGTTAAAAGAATTTTAGGCATATTTATTTGATTTTGATAGGATAAAATTATTTACTGACTATCTGCTGAACAATACAAAATGAGTAAACGCATATTTTGAATGCGTAAACGAGACTTTCTATACTTATTGATGGATATATTTATAAATATTTTATATTCGTTCTCTTGTTAAAAAGCCTTCGGATTGACAGATTCTAAAAGAACAATATGGTTAAAAGCAGCTGTGGCAGGGAGCCTTTGGGCAAGCTTGGAAATAGTAGTAGGTAGTTTTTTACACAATATCCACATGCCTTTTGCCGGTACTATTTTGGGCTTTTTCAGCTTGAGCTTGTTAATTGCATTTTATCAAAAATGGCCTGATAAAGGTCTCATTATTAGAGCGGCTATATTAGCTGCCTTGATGCGTTCATTATCTCCCAGTGCTATCATTATAGGACCTATGGTAGGTATATTTCTCCAAGGGTTTTTTATGGAATATAGTATTCGAATTTTAGGGAAGCATAAAATCGCTTTCTTTATGGGTGCACTCTTAACCCTTTCGAGTAATCTTTTCCAAAAAGTGATTTCTCTACTTATTTTTTACGGCTTTGATATTGTGATTGTTATTAAGAATATGTATTTTTATTTATTAAAACAACTGCATATTCCACAACTCAACCCCTACCTCTTATTAACAAGCATTCTCCTGCTTTATGCAGTAGCGGCATTATTAGCCACCTTACTCGGTGTGAAAGCAGGAAAAAAAGCGCTTCAAGAAAGCCAAAGAACGCTATTGATTAAATTTTCAAAAGACCAACAGCTCTTTATTAATCAATCTCATCAAAAATATGCCACCGGATGGTTTATCTTACATATTGCTGCCATCATCGGAGGACTATTTACGTTGAGTTATACGCCTTATTTTATTTCTATAGCAATTGTGATAGCTTATATGCTTTTTGTTCGCTTTAAATATCCCAACAGCTTTAGACGTATTGCCCAAGCAAAATTTTGGATACAACTATTGATTCTGGTTGTTTTTGCGGGTATTTTTTTCAATGGTTTTCAGTCTAAAAGCTTATTTGATCCACAAGGTATTTTAGCAGGTATTATCATGAGTTTTAGAGCGCTTTTACTCGTTACCGCCTTTACGGCTATCAGTTTTGAACTGAGAAACCCAGTTGTAAAAGCTGTGCTTTACAAGAGAGGTTTCTCTCAACTCTATATTGCATTGGGGCTCGCATTTGGTGCTTTACCTTCGCTTCTAGAACAATTGATGAAACCTAAAGCTTTGTTGAAAAGCCCTTCCAATCAAATTGCGCACTTACTAAATTATGCAGATCACATTTTACATAGTTATCAGAATGAAGTTAGTAAAGAACAAAAAATTATCATTATTTCCGGCAAACAAAGAGAAGGTAAAACCACTTTTTTAAAAGAAATATTAAAGTTGTTAGAAAAAAACGGAACCTCTTTCGATGGTATCATTGCTGAAGGGATAGATATAGATGATAAAAGAATGGGCTTCCAAGTTAAATATCTTTCCAGTGGTAAAACATATCAACTGGCTGACAGAAATTTAAAATCCGATTTAGAATTTGGTCGTTTTAAATTTGACAACCAGGTTTTTAATGAATTGAACGAGCAATTAAAAAAGACAAATGCCAACTATATTATTTTAGATGAAATAGGCCCATTAGAACTAAAAGGAAAGGCCTGGGCAGACAGTCTGGAATACTTTCTTAGCAAGCAGCAACCTATGATCTGGGTTGTGAGAAAATCAATTTTGAATGAAGTTATAAAATACTGGAATATTACCCAAGCCCAAGTATTTGATATCAACAAATATAGCCCGGAAAAAGTGGTTCATGCTTTGCAAAAACAACTTAATAACAAAAAATAATTTACCTTTAAATTTTATTAATACACTCTTATCATGCTTAAAAAAATATTAATCGCTTTATTATTTGTAGTAATCCTTCTACCGATTGGAGGATATTTATATCTCAGCAATCAAAAACCATCCTATAACGGCAATCAGCAATTACCGGGTTTGGAAAACACAGTAGAAGTTTATTTTGATGAATTTGCCGTACCTCATATTTATGCAGAAAATGATATAGACGCTATGAAGGCTTTAGGTTACATACACGCCAGCGAACGACTATGGCAAATGGAACTCGTCAGCAGGATAGCGGCCGGAAGACTTTCTGAAATGTTTGGCGAAAAACTTATTGATGTTGACAAGTTTTATCTGAGTTTGGGTATAGATAAAAACAGCCGTGAAATAGTAAATAAGATAGATAAAACAACCCCTTATTACCAACAAACTATGGCCTACCTTTCCGGTGTGAATGAATTCGTCAAAAATGGAAAAACTCCCGTAGAATTTAAAATTCTCGGGCTGGAAAAAGATGCATTTACCCTACTTGATGTGTACAATATTTTTGGTTATATGGCCTATGGTTTTGCTATGGGTAATCAAACTGACCCATTATTGACAGCCTTACACGAAAAACTAGGAGATGACTACATTAATAGCATCGGTGTGGATATTGATTTTAGTACTACTTTGATAAAAAGTTTTCCTGAAAAGAATACAATAGATGAAAAAGTGGCCTATGCCAAAATCATGAAAAGTCTGAAAGACTATGCACCTGCTGCCTCCTTTATGGGTAGTAATTCCTGGGTGCTTGCCCCTGAAAAAACAAAAAACAAAAAAGTTATTTTTTCCAATGATCCACATATTGGTTATTCCCAACCGGCTGTATGGTATCAGGCACATATCCATACCCCGGAAACAGAAATATATGGCTTTTATTTAGCCATGACTCCCTTTCCTTTATTGGGTCATAACCACCACATTGCCTACGGGCTTACCATGTTAGAAAATGACGATCTGGACTTATATGCAGAAAGCCTTCACCCGGATGACTCTTTGAAATACAAATATGGAGACGAATATTTACCTTTTCAAACTTATGATGTCCAAATTCCGGTGAAAGATGAAGAAACTATTAATTACACTATCAAAGAAAGTATTCATGGCCCTATCATGAACGGGGTGGTTCCACAGATCAAAACTGAACAAGCTATAGCTATGTATTGGGTATACACACAAAGGCCCAACCAACTTTTAGAAGCAGTCTACAGGATGTCGCGTGCTACCAATATAGAAGAATTTAAGAAGGGAGTAAAACTTATCCATGCTCCGGGCTTAAACGTAATGTATGGTGATGTAGATGATAATGTGGCTTGGTGGGCATCCGGAAATCTTTATCATCGTGAAAATAATGCGCCCACAAAGCTCATTTTGGATGGTAGTGACCCTAGCAACTCAAAAATAATTTATACCCCATTTGAGGAAAACCCACAGGCTATAAACCCAAGTTGGCATTATGTGTATTCCTGTAATAATCAACCCGATACAACCATCAGCAAACGAATTGTACCCGGGTATTACTTACCCCAGGATAGGGCAAATAGAGTTGTTAGTCTTTTAGAAAGCAAAGAAATTTGGGATGTAGCAGAAACCAAAAAGATGGTTTTGGATAATACTTCTAATGTCACCGTGGAATTAAATAAAATTTTGGTTAAAAACCTGCAAGACAAGGATCTTAATGAAACTGAAAAACAAGCCTTACAACAGCTTACCGATTGGCAAGGAGAGGCATCTTTTAACAGTATTGGTATTAGTATTTTTACTCAGTTTAAATATGAATACCTCAAAGCCACTTTAGAAGACGAGATGGGTCCTGAAATTTTTGAGGAGATCTTACATACCTTTACGATCAAACGATTGTTTGAACCCCTTATGAAAGGCCAGTACCCTATTTGGTCTGACAAGGTTAACACCAAAGAAGTTGTTGAGACCAATACTGATAATCAATTAACAGCCTTTAAAAAAGCGGTCCAAACTTTGGTTAATCAATACGGAGCAGATGTCGATCAATGGCAGTGGCAACGCCTTCACAAAATAGAACATCCCCATGCTTTGGGACAAGTCAAAGCTTTGAGGCCCCTATTTAATGTTGGCCCATTTCCGGTAGATGGCACAGGTGAAGTGCTTAATAATCAGGATTTTGATTTAGTGCCGAATGCGGAATATAAAGTGGGACACGGCCCGTCAACACGAAGGATCATTGACTTTTCAGATGTAGAACACGCCTATGCGATTTTACCAACCGGCCAATCCGGGCATGCTTTAACCCCACATTATAATGATCAGGCACAATTATTTTTAGCCGGAGATTATGTACCTATGTTACTAAATGAAAAAGAGATTAAACAGCTTAAAAACAAGTTAGTTTTTAAACCTTAAAATAAAAAAGGCGGCCAAGATGGTCGCCTTTTAATATATATTGAATTAGTTTATTTCTTCACTATTTTAAAAGTACCTTCGCTACCATCAATAGCTACTTTTACTAAATAAATACCTGACTGTAAATCAGAGAAATCTACAGATTGTTGTAAAGCCTTAGGTGTGTCAACAAAAACCTTTTGACCTAATAAGTTAAGAATTTCAACTTGGTCAATAGCCGTATTAGCAGAGAGGTTTAATACATCATTGACCGGATTTGGATAATATGAAAAACCATGCGCTTCTAAATCCTCTACAGAAGACGTGTCTGTATACTGAACTTTTAAGTTATCAATACATAATAAGAACTCATCTGTAGTATTAAAATGTCTAAAAGAAATATAAATATCTTGCCCTTCATATCCATCTAAGGGTACATTAATAAACTCAGCTCCTTGAAAGCTTAAAGTAGTCTCTAATAAAGGGGTTGCCGCTAATATATCAGCTTGATCACTAGATGTTGTCACAATAACTGAATAATGCTCACTAAAAAAATCAATATCCGTTCCGGAACCAACTAATAAAGAAAGTAAAACGTCAGCTGAATATTCAGGAATACTGATCATAGGTAAAACTAGAATGTTGTCAGGGGACAATGCTCCCTGTCCACCATTTCCACCAGCTCCATTAGTTATGTATGAAGCAGAAGTGATAAAATTTCCAACATAATAATCACTGAAAGGTTGCGTAAAATTATCAACATGTGCAAGACCCCAATTGTAACCATCACCATCTACGTCATATGACATATATGTAGCAGGAATATCAGTATCTTCTCCTACGTTATCAGTGGCTGTATATGCTTCAAAGTCATCTTCAAAAAGTGTAACTTGTGCCTGTACAAAAAAAGGTACAAGCAAAAATAAAAGTAAAAGTTTTTTCATAAGTGTTGAATTTAAGAATTATTA
>JANTFO010000074.1 GCA_024763365.1 Flavobacteriaceae bacterium | reverse complement strand
ATAAGTAAGCGATCTGTTCTCTTCCAGATTTTTTCGCCATGATCCCAGATGCACTTCGTAAACAGAGTAGGGTGCTTCTAACGCATTTTTATCGTTTCTTTTTTGCATCCAAGAGGCATCTTTCCAGGTATAATTGTCTTCCCAAACGATAGATCCGGTACGCGGTGGAACTTCACAAAAACGAGCAAAGGGATCAGCTTTTTCAGTGGTAATATTACCGATGTTAGAATGTATCTTGTATTTATAGATTGCACCGGGTTTTACATCCGGTATAAAACCTTCCCAAATGCCGGAACTGTCCCAGCGCACATTTAATGGATGTTTCCCATCTACCCAAAAGTTAAAATCTCCAATAACCGAAACCTTTTTAGCAGAAGGTGCCCAAACAGCAAAATACACACCCTTTTTGCCAGCTACCTCTACCGGGTGTGCCCCCAATTTTTCATATAATTTAAAATGCTTGCCTGCTTTAAACAGGTCAATGTCAAAAAAGGTAAATAAGGAAAAAGAAATGACGCTGCTCATTATAAATGCTTAAAAATTAATATTACATATTTCTCCTGTACTGTCCCCCAACTTCAAATAGTGCCTGTGTCAACTGTCCTATCGTGCAGGTTTTAGTTGCTTCCATCAATTTTTCAAACACATTTTCATGTTTTAAAGCTGTTTCTTGCAGCTCTTTTAGATCTTTAGCAGCCTCTTTTTTATAGAAGTTTTGTCTATTTTGGATAGTTTGAATTTGTTGCTTTTTCTCGGTTTCGGTAGCTCTGATCACTTCTTGAGGTAAAATGGTTGGAGAACCTTTACTATTTAAAAAAGTATTGACTCCCATAATCGGTAATTCACCGGTATGCTTTAGGGTTTCATAGTATAAACTTTCTTCTTGTATTTTACTGCGTTGATACATGGTTTCCATAGCACCGAGCACACCACCTCTTTCGGTTATTCGGTCGAATTCAATATAAACAGCCTCTTCGACTAAATCCGTTAATTCCTCGATAATAAAAGCGCCCTGAATTGGATTTTCATTTTTGGTTAAACCTAATTCTTTATTGATGATCAATTGAATAGCCATGGCTCTACGTACACTTTCTTCTGTAGGGGTGGTTATAGCCTCGTCATAAGCATTGGTATGTAGCGAATTGCAGTTATCATAAATAGCGTACAAGGCTTGCAAAGTTGTGCGAATGTCATTAAAATCTATTTCTTGAGCGTGTAAACTTCTTCCGGAAGTTTGAATATGGTATTTGAGCATTTGTGAACGCTCGTTAGCATGGTATTTATCACGCATGGCCTTGGCCCATATTTTGCGGGCTACACGGCCTATTACGGCATATTCCGGATCTAAACCATTTGAAAAGAAGAACGACAGGTTAGGCCCGAAAGCATTGATATCCATCCCACGAGACAGATAGTACTCTACATAGGTGAAACCATTGGCTAGCGTAAAAGCCAATTGTGTGATGGGGTTGGCACCGGCTTCCGCAATGTGGTAACCGGATATAGACACCGAATAAAAATTCCTTATTTTGTTATGGATAAAATATTCTTGTACATCACCCATGAGTTTTAGGGCAAACTCCGTTGAAAAGATGCAAGTATTTTGCGCTTGATCTTCTTTTAAAATATCCGACTGTATAGTGCCGCGGACTTTGTTGATGGCTTCGGTTTTAATATTCTCATAAACATTTTTAGGTAAAACATCATCACCGGTTACACCGAGCAAAAACAAACCTAAACCATTATTACCCTCTGGCAATGCACCGTGGTATTGAGGTCTTTCTATTCCTTTTTCCTTGTAGATCTTTTCAATTTTTTGTTCGATCTCTTTTTCCATCCCGTTTTCGTGAATATATTTTTCACATTCCTGATCAATGACCGTATTCATAAAATAACCCAACATCATTGGGGCAGGGCCGTTAATGGTCATAGAAACAGAAGTTTTTGAGTTGGTAAGGTCAAAACCGGAATACAATTTTTTGGCATCATCCAAACAACAAACGGACACCCCCGAATTGCCAATTTTTCCGTAGATATCAGGTCGCTTATTGGGATCGTTTCCATACAAAGTCACACTGTCAAAAGCGGTAGAAAGTCGTTTGGCCGGCATCCCCAAGCTCACATAATGAAAGCGCCTGTTGGTGCGTTCCGGGCTGCCTTCACCGGCAAACATTCGGGTAGGATCTTCTCCGGTGCGTTTGAATGGATAGATTCCAGCGGTATAAGGAAAATGACCGGGTAAGTTTTCTTGCAATTGCCAGTATAATACATCGCCCCAGGCTTCATATTTAGGTAAGCTTATTTTAGGAATCTTGGTGTGTGATAAAGAATCAGAATGGGTTTGTATTTTAATCTCTTTATTCCTGACCTTAAAACTGTATATTGCATCCTGATAGGATTTTTTGACAGTTTCCCACTCGGCAATCATATCCCAATTATAGGGGCTTAGGTCTTTTTTAAGAGCTATGAACTTGTCCTGTAAAATCTTAATAAGGGTTTCATTTTCAACTTGTTCATCTAAGATTCTAATACTTTTTTGAAGGGCATATAATTGCTGTGCCAATTCTTTTTGGCGTAATGCCCATTGGTCATAAGCTTTGTTGTTTTCAACAATTTCAGAAAGGTAACGCACTCTTTTGGGAGGGATGATAAATTGCTTGTCATCATCATCCGTTTTCATTTTAATTTGTGAATCGAATTTTACACCGGTTTTATCTGTTATTAGTTGGATGATGGCTTTGTAAAGGCGATTAGTTGCCGGATCATTAAATTGAGAAGCAATCGTGCCATACACAGGCATATTTTCTACTTCCTGATCAAAAAGTTGGTGGTTGCGTTGGTATTGTTTCTGTACATCTCTTAAGGCATCTTGCCCACCACGTTTGTCAAACTTATTGAGTGCAATGATATCTGCAAAATCCAACATATCTATTTTTTCTAATTGTGTTGCGGCACCATATTCCGGTGTCATCACATAAAGGGATAGATCGGAGTGGTCTAAGATCTCAGTATCTGATTGACCGATACCGGATGTTTCCAAAATGATCAAATCAAAACCGGCGACTTTGACAATATCAAGTGCATCCTGAACGTATTTAGAAAGAGCCAGGTTACTTTGACGCGTTGCCAGAGAACGCATGTAAACCCGTTTGTTATTGATCGCATTCATACGAATACGGTCGCCTAATAGGGCACCACCTGTTTTTCTCTTAGAGGGGTCAACAGAGATAATGGCTAATGTTTTTTTGGTAAAATCATTGAGAAATCGACGGACTAATTCGTCAATCAAAGAAGATTTTCCGGCACCACCGGTACCTGTTATACCCAGTACGACAGTTTTATTTTTAAGTTTTTCGGGAAAATATTTTTGGACTAATTCTTGAAAAAGTGCCTGGTTGTTTTCTGCCAAACTGATGCTTCTGGCTATTGTATTAAC
This sequence comes from Flavobacteriaceae bacterium, assembly GCA_024763365.1. Classification (GTDB taxonomy): domain Bacteria; phylum Bacteroidota; class Bacteroidia; order Flavobacteriales; family Flavobacteriaceae; genus DQTL01. Next base: position 5,871 of record JANTFO010000074.1, on the reverse strand, counting down.
TTCTTTTTCTTGTAGGTTTTTGACAATTTTATCCGAGATTTTCATTTGGTTATGCGACACATCACAGGCTTGAATCATATCGTTGATCATGCCTTGTAAACCCATTTCACGACCGTCATCGGGTGAATAAATACGACTGATACCGTAATCCATCAATTCCTTAATCTCTTCCGGTAAAATGACACCACCCCCTCCGCCAAATATTTTTATTTGACCAGCATTTTTTTCTTGAAGCAGATCATACATATATTTGAAATACTCCATGTGCCCACCTTGATAAGAGGTCATGGCTATGGCGTGCGCATCTTCTTGAATAGCAGTACAAACGACCTCTTCTACACTACGGTCATGTCCTAAATGGATCACTTCTACACCACTAGCTTGAATAATGCGACGCATAATATTGATGGCGGCATCATGACCATCAAATAGTGAGGCAGCTGTAACAATACGTATTTTATTTTTCGGTTGGTAAGCTTGTACGATTTCCATAAATAGTATCAATGATAAATTGCATCAACAAATATAGGATATTTAAACAAGCTTTACGAACTTACTTTAACAATGTAATTAGGGGTTTAGAAGTATAAAAACACTTACAACTTTAAAGGTAATCCGTAATAGTATTCCAAAACTTTTACCCTAAAAAAGTAATTATATTTTGCACTAGCAAAGGAAGCTTGTGCTTGCACCAATTGATTACGTACTTGTTCAAAATCATAAGAGGTCATCACTCCTAGGTCAAATTGTTCTTTAGCGGTACGAAAGGCTTCCTCTTGTGCTTCGACCGATTTTTTGGCCGCTTCATAATTTTTTGAGGCACTTTTGGCGTCGAGATATACCCGTTCTATGTTTGCCCTTAACATGGTGTATTCGTTTTGATACGTATTCTGAGCAATATCTTCCTGAATCTTGGCACGCTGTACATTGATTTTGGTATTATTTCTATCAAAGATAGGAATGGATGCATTGATGCCTAAGCTATGCCCTCGATTGTCTAGAATTTGATCAAAATAGTCTTGATTGTCTATACTTTCTGAATTGAAATAGTTGGTGCCAAACGAGTACGAAGCACCTATATTTGGTGCTTTACCTGTTTCAGCAATAGCTGTGTTTAATGCTGCATTATCCATATTCATTTCAGCTCTTTTGATCTCGGGTCTCCAATCCAAAGCTTTTTCAAAGACCTGATCACTGTTGTTGTACATGAGAGACACTTTAGACATATCTAAGCTTACTGCTTCTACCTGAAAATCTTTTGGCGGTATTTGTAATATTTGAGCTAATTCAAGCAAGGCTAAATCCAGGTCGTTTTGTGCACTGACCATCGCTTCTTCATTAGCGGCTAAGGTAGCTTGAACCTGATAGAGGTCATTGGCTGCATTGGTACCGGCATCTACAAGCTGTTGCATTCTTTCTACCAGTTCTTTACCCACTTCAAATTGATCAGAGGTAATGGTTAAATTTTCTCGATAAAAAAGAATGCTCATATAAGCGTTCACGACTTGAAGCAGGATATCATCTTTTACTATTTGACTATCTAAAAAACTCAAAGCCACTTCTTGCTCGGCCAATTCTTTTTGTTTTTTATGTCGCAAACCATTGTACAAGGTGCTTTCAGCCGAAATGCCATAAGTATTTGAAAAAGTATTAGGGCTTTCGGTGGTGTAAAAATTATAGCCCAAACTTGTAGAAGCACTTACTGAAGGATAAAAAACCATACTCGCTCTTTCGGCTTCAGCTTTAAAAAGCTCGGTATTCAAGTCGCTTTGTTTGACTTGCAGGTTGTTTTCTAAAGCATAGTTAACGCAATCTTCTAAAGACCAAAGCTTAGTCTTATTCTGAGCACTCACTAAAATGCTTAAAAATAGTATGATGAATGAGAAAAGGTGTTTTTTCATAAAAACAGGTTATTTATGTAAAATTTGACGAAAGATATTGAATAATGTTACAGAAAAACATATTTGCATTAAAAAATTCTTATTAATTTCTTATATTTGTTTGATTTTAAACCCTTTGCGGACGTAAACAAGATTATACTTACTTCTTAATTATGAAAAATGAAAACACTTACTATTTTAATCAATTTATCAAGCTTTCTTTTATTGAATCTTTACACCTTTTCGCAAACAGGTGATATACCGGTAATTACTTGCCCAAATAATATTATAACAGATATAGATGTAGATAGTTGCGGCAGTCTTGTTACTTATCCGGATGCTATCGCATTTGATACCGAAGATGGTGAGTTGGCTACTTATATGGTAAGTGGTCTCCCCAGTGGGAGCATTTTCCCCATAGGTTATAATGAAATTATCTATGCTGCCACAGATGCCGACGGAAATACCGTTACTTGTACTTTTAGCGTGATGGTCAATGACCCTATACCACCCATTATTACCTGTCAAGATATAAGTGTGGTATTAGACGAAAATGGGCAAACCATTCTAAATGTTGCTGAACTTGTACAGAGCGTGGATGATAATTGTTCTTATAGTCTTGGTGGTCCGCCATCCATATGTGAAATTGAGAATCCAAGCAATGCTTTTGAGAATGGAAATGCATTAACCGGTGAAAGTAATAAAGTAGTGGCTAATGATATATTAATTAATGCTGCACAAAATAAAATCCTAACGAATATTTCAGCAAATATTTTTATCCCACCCGGAGACCTTATTACGGAAATAGATGTTTTTTATTATGATGATAATGCAGGTGAACCGGGGACAATGATAGGTGCTGAACTAAGTGTTTTGCCCATCTCTCAAGATATAATAGGGAGTAATTATGATTATGATGTACACCAGGTAGAACTCAGTGTAACTTCCTTTGAATTCCTTGCTGACCCAAACGCTGAAAAAACCTATTGGATAGGACTTTCTGCTTATTCTGATGAAGCTAGTAGTAGTCAGAAGTTTTGGGAAATTACCAGTGCTTCTGTTCAAGGCTATGATGTTAAGTATGATGATGGTACCGGTACATGGCAAACTCTCGCTGCCGGTACTGACGGCGTGTATACCTTTAGCTTTATAGGCGATGGCAGTTGTGGTTATGAAAGCGAATATCATTTTGATTGTGCTTCGCTGGGAGAAAACCAAGTATCTGTAACAGTAACTGACGAAAGTGGCAATCAAGATACTTGTTGGGCAATAGTGAATGTGCTTGACGAAACCCCTCCGAATTTAGCTTGCGGACCCGAACCCACTCTATACGATATTGATATAAATACGATAACACCAAATTTAACGATAGACACAAACGGCACTGATGTAATCATAAGCAGTATATTAAGTGTTGCTGAAGACAAAACTATTGTTGACTTGAATGTACCGATGAACATATCCCATACATGGATAGGCGATATTTACATGACCTTAACCTCACCTGTTGGCACTACGGTCGTTTTACATGATATGAGTGGTGGTAGTACGCAAGATATTGTAGTTATTTACGATGATGAAGGTACCGCTGCTGCAGAAGCCTTAAGTGCTTTTGATGGCGAGAGCACTATGGGAGATTGGACATTGTATATTGAGGACACATGGCCGGGTTTAGATGGCGGGATGTTGAATTCATGGGGTATAGAATATGAATACGCTTACCCAAATCCTGAAACAGAATTATTTATTGAACTTGATGAAAATGGCACAGTTAGTATTACTCCCGAAGTCATTACCTATGTATTAGAAGACAATTGTGAAATAGATGTATCTATGATAGACATTACAGCTTTTTACTGTAGTGATATAGGTACGCCAACTTTGGTTACCTTATTTGTAAATGACACCAGTGGTAACTTTGCCTCATGTCAGGTTGAAGTGAATATTGTGGATAGGATGGCACCAGAACTTACATGTCCTCCCGAAGTGCCTTATGTTTTCGACCCAACTACGGGATTTATGACATTGCCAGATTATGTTGCTTCAGGCGATGTTTCAGCAATAGACAATTGTTCAGACTCAAGTAATTTAGTTTTTACCCAAGAGCCGCCACCAGACACAATGATTGTTCCACCTTCTCCTGGATATCCATATATTATTACATCAACTGTTTCAGACGAGTATGGAAACATATCAACCTGCTCTTATGAATTAGTTTCTTATTGTAGCACACAAGATAATAACAACCTTAGTAGGAGTGTTCATATTTATCCTAATCCTTCAAAAGAATCAATTTCAATATATAATAATACGGGTAAGCAGCTGTATTATTTACAAATATTTGACAACAAAGGCGTACTGCAAAAAACATATATACTCAACAATAAGTTTGAAAACAAAATAGACATTTCCGAGCTAAATAGCGGACTATATTTTGTTAAAATAGCAGGAGATGAAACGCAAACTATAAAAAAGTTAGTTAAAAATTAAGCATTTATTTATAAGACCAAATTACTTTAATCTATTCAAATTATATTTTTATACCTTTACACTATTATTAATTAAATAACAAGTAAAATGAAAAACATTACTTTGAGCTTTATGCTATCTCTTGTTGTGAGTATATTATTTACCGCCCAAACATGGGCAGATACAATAATACCTACAGCAGGTGCAACGGAAACTTTTGCGGTAAATGATGGAGACCTCATTACCGATGACGGTGGCCCCGGTGGTGATTGTACAGGACAAGATGTGCCTGGAAACTATGCCAACTGCGGCTGTGATACAGTAACGACATACACTGGTGACGGTTTGGAATTAACTTTTCAAGAGTATGGTATTTTTACTGATTGGGATTATTTAATGATTTATGATGGAGTTGATACTTCAGGAACTTTACTATATGACGCAAGAGACAATTCTGATAAAACATTAGTAGATTTTATTGCCTCATATGGTTCAGATACTGTTGTTTCTACCACAGATGCCTTAACATTATTTTTTCACTCATCTACAGTAGTAAATAGATGTGGATGGGAGGCAGTAGCCTCTGTTGATGGAGGAACTCCTCCACCTCCACCTCCACCTGCGAGTAATGATATTGAATTATATGCTTTATACCCCTGGCCTGGGGGAGCCCCCGATGTAGCCATGTATATGTATAATGTTGACACAGATGCTATAACTTTAGACCCTTCTTTTTCTTACACTACCGGAAATAGTGATAATTTTGGATTTGATTACAATCCTCAAGATGCGTTAATTTATGTATTAGGAAATAGTTGGAACAATAGAGATCTATTTTCTTATGATCCTCAAACGGACACCTATACTTTTATTGACGATATTGTTTCTGTAGGGGGTAATACTTACCCACAAGACATCGCTTTTGGTTGGGATGGTACGCTCTACATAGTATTTAAAAGTGGTGAAATAAACACTTATGATATTGGAACCGGTACTATGAGCACATTCACTAATGTTGCTACCGGAGGTGCTGTTGGTTTAACCTATGATTTTGATAATTATCAATTGTTATATGTAGTTAATAGAAGTCCTATTCAAATGTACGGTATCGATATTTCTACCGGAGTTGTAACTTCATTATTTTCATTTGACACACCCGGTGTAACAGGTTGTAGTGCACAAGCAATTGAATATGTGGGCAATGGTAAATGTATTAGTTCTTCTACCTTTGGTTGTGATATTATTTATACAGTAGATATCAATACACAAGCTACGAACTTATTGTTGAACCCCACGGGTAGTTTTGATAGTATCAAAGATTTGATGATTATGAGTGAAACGGAATCACCTTATATTGCATGTCCTGAGGATATCGTTGCTAATAATGATCCAGGTGTTTGTGGCGCGGTTGTCAATTTTGGTGATGCCGTATGTATAGATCCTGAAGATGGTGTAATTCCTACTACTCAAACCGAAGGTCTTGCCAGTGGTAGTGTTTTCCCTGTAGGTGTTTCTACAGTAG
>JANTFO010000073.1 GCA_024763365.1 Flavobacteriaceae bacterium | reverse complement strand
TGATAAAATTTGCTGTTTTTTTTCTTTTTTTCTATCCCTATATTACTACAAACGGTGAAATTAAAACAACTAGCTATGCATTGTTTTTTGTACCCTACCTAATCTGTTTAGCCTTTGAAACATTTAAGCTGGGTAAAGTGCTTAATCGCTTATAGAATTATACATCTTATAATAAGCTTTAAGACAAAATGATATAAATTTTACTTAGCTTCAAAATGCTGTTTTTTTATTTTTTAATTACTAAGACATTCCGTACATTTGCAGCGTTTTTAAAAAAACAAATTTTAGCTTAATCATGCGGATAAAATTATTTTACATTTTAACACTTGTTTTCTTTGGATTTAACATGTTTGCCCAAGAACATGGAGAGCATCAAAAAGAACACATGAATATATACGAAGAGGAGCATACTCCCGAAGCACTTAAGCTAAAAGATAAAATCAAAGAGGACATCCAACATCACCTTAAAGACTCGCATGATTTTGTGTTGTTTTCAGACACTCAAAAAGGGAAACACTATGGTATTCCACTCCCTGTAATTTTATGGGATAATGGTTTAAAGATCTTTTCTTCCTCAAGATTTCATCATGGAGAGGAAGTGGCTGAGGTCAACGGTAGTTTTTACAAACTCTACCACGGAAAAATATATAAGACAGATGCCAAAGGCACTATCAATTATGATGACCACCATCACCCTGCCAATGCTAAACCCTTGGACTTTTCTATCACAAAAAGTGTTTTTAGCATTATCCTAATGGCTTTATTTATGTTATGGTTTTTCTCATCAATGGCTAAATCTTACAAAAAACATGATGGCGTCCCAAAGGGCATTGCTGCATTTATGGAACCTATTGTTCTATTCATACGTGATGATATAGCCATTCCAAATATTGGGGAGAAGCATTATGCCAAATACATGAACTATTTATTGACCATTTTCTTTTTTATATGGTTCTTTAATATGTTGGGCTTATTCCCATTAGGCATCAATGTAACCGGTAATATTGCCATTACTTTTGCTTTAGCATTATTAACCTTTATCATCACACAATTTTCAGGTAATAAAAATTATTGGAAACATATCTTTTGGATGCCCGGAGTGCCATGGCCTATGAAAATTATTTTAGCACCTATCGAATTATTGGGTGTTTTTATTAAGCCATTTGCCTTATTAATTCGTTTGTATGCAAATATCTCCGCCGGACATATAGTGTTGATGAGTTTGATTGGATTGATGTTTGTTTTCAATAACTGGTTAGGAAGTAGCCTGTCATTCTTTTTGGCTTTTGCCATTTCAATGATAGAAATTTTAGTTGCCTTATTACAGGCTTATATATTTACCATGCTCTCTGCTTTGTATTTTGGATTTGCTGTTGAAGAGCATGATGATCATTAATTTTTGAATGTTTAATTTTTAAATATATTAATATGGAAATTCCCGCAATTGTAGGTGCAGGTTTAGTAGTAATTGGTGCTGGTATAGGTATCGGACGTATTGGTGGTTCTGCCATGGATGCTATTGCTCGTCAACCCGAAGCTTACGGAAAAATTCAAACTGCTATGTTAATCGCAGCAGCTTTGATCGAAGGTATTGGATTTGCTGCTTTATTCGCAGTTTAATCAAAAATTCCAAAACAACAGTTGTAGGGGTTGCTTACAACTGTTGTTTTAAAAATATATTTAATTACATAGTATAATTTATCATGGAAAAACTCATAAATGATTTCTCATTCGGTTTGTTCTTTTGGCAGACTTTGCTTTTCTTATTGCTCTTATTTTTATTGAAAAAATATGCCTGGAAGCCTATTCTTAATGCTATCAAAGATCGTGAGGATGGAATCAAAAATGCCTTGGAATCTGCAAAAGAAGCTCGCAAAGAAATGCAAAACCTTACTGCTGATAATGAGCGTATTTTAAAAGAAGCCCGCACACAGCGTGAGGAGATCTTGAAGGAAGCGAGAAGCATGAAAGCCAATATGATTGAAGAAACTAAAGAAGAAGTCAAAATGATTAGAGAAGATTTGATGGCCAAAACTAAAGAAGAAATAGCCAATGAAAAGCAAGCAGCCATTGCTGATCTTAAAAATCAAGTGGCAGACCTCTCTATTGACATTGCAGAAAAAATCGTCAAGGGCCAATTAGATGCCAAAGACAAGCAGGTCAAATTGATCGAATCCATGTTGAAAGACGTAAAATTGAACTAGATGAGTAGAGCGGCCAAAAGATATGCAAAAGCTTTAATAGACCTCGCATTGGAGAAAAAAGAGGAGGCTGTTGTTCAAAAAGATATGCAACTTATCTACCAGACTATTGCAAAAAGTGACGAATTACAAACACTTTTGGACAATCCTGTTTTTAATGAAAAACAAAAAGAAGCTACACTACAAAAAGTTTTTAAGAGTTCACAAAGTAAAATAACAGGAAATTTATTGCAACTTCTAGCAAAAAATAAAAGAATTCCTTTACTTCAAAATATCGCAAGCCAATACGAAGCTTTTTATAATGAATTAAAAAATACTGTTGAAGCTGTTGTCACCACTACTTTTCCTATTGATGAAGTATTAAAAGAAAAAGTGATGACCAAAGCACAAGAGCTTGCCAAAGACAAAAAAGTGAATTTACAAAATAAAATAGACGAACGTATTATTGGCGGATTTATCCTACGTGTAGGTGATGTACAAATTGACGCTAGTGTGAGTAATAAATTAGGAAATTTAAAAAGGACATTAAATCAAAATCAATATCAATCTTAAATGCTAGATCGATAAAATTTCAACAATATGGCAGAAATAAAACCAGCTGAAATATCAGCGATTTTAAAACAACAATTAGCCGGATTTGAAGGCAAAGAATCTTTGGATGAGGTAGGAACCGTACTTGAAGTAGGTGATGGTATCGCCCGCGTATACGGTTTAGCTAATGCGCAATATGGTGAATTAGTAGAATTTGAAAACGGATTAGAAGCAATTGTATTAAATCTGGAAGAAGACAATGTAGGTTTGGTACTATTAGGCCCGGCAGAAGAAATTAAAGAAGGCTCTATCGTAAAGCGTACCAATCGTATTTCATCTATTAATGTTGGGGAAGGTATTGTTGGCCGCGTCGTCAATACTTTAGGACAACCTATAGATGGTAAAGGCCCCATCAAAGGCGAATTGTATGAAATGCCAATTGAGCGTAAAGCACCGGGTGTAATTTTTCGTCAGCCGGTAAACGAACCTCTTCAAACAGGGATAAAAGCCGTTGATTCTATGATCCCTATTGGTAGAGGCCAACGTGAATTGATTATTGGTGACCGTCAGACAGGTAAATCTACCGTTGCAATTGACACTATTTTGAATCAAAAAGAATTTTATGACGCTGGCGAACCTGTATATTGTGTTTATGTAGCTATTGGACAAAAAGCATCTACCGTTGCTGCTTTGGTAAGTTTATTTGAAGAAAAAGGAGCACTTGCCTATACTACTGTGGTAGCTGCCAATGCTTCCGACCCAGCGCCCATGCAGGTATATGCACCTATGGCTGGTGCCGCTATCGGAGAATATTTTCGTGATACCGGCCGTCCTGCCTTGATCATTTATGATGATTTGTCAAAACAAGCAGTAGCCTATCGTGAGGTATCCTTACTTTTAAGAAGGCCTCCCGGACGTGAAGCCTATCCCGGTGACGTATTCTACTTACATTCAAGACTTCTAGAAAGAGCAGCCAAAGTAATTAATGACGATACCATCGCTGCACAAATGAATAATATTCCTGATTCTATTAAAGATAAAGTAAAAGGTGGGGGTTCTTTGACGGCATTACCTATTATTGAAACACAAGCAGGTGATGTGTCTGCCTACATCCCTACCAATGTGATTTCCATTACCGACGGACAGATTTTCTTAGAGTCAGATTTATTTAACTCTGGGGTTCGCCCGGCCATTAATGTGGGTATTTCAGTATCACGTGTAGGTGGTTCTGCTCAGGTTAAATCCATGAAAAAGGTATCCGGTACGCTTAAATTAGACCAAGCTCAGTATCGTGAGTTGGAAGCATTTGCTAAATTCGGTTCTGATTTAGATGCTGCTACCTTGAACGTTATTGAAAAAGGGAAACGTAATGTAGAAATTCTAAAACAGAATTTAAGCTCCCCTTTTCCGGTAGAAGATCAAATAGCCATTATTTTTGCAGGTAGTAAAAACTTATTAAGAGAAGTTCCTGTAAATAAAGTTAAAGAATTTGAATCCCATTATTTGGAGATGCTCAAAGCAAAATATCAAGATACACTTGACAGTCTAAAAGCAGGTAAATTAACTGATGAGACAATAGATGTATTAACCAAAGTAGCTAAGGAAATTGCGGATACTTTTTAAAGTAAAAAGTTAGAAGTAAAAAAAGTTGTGAAAAATGATTTAGTGAAAAGAACATTTATGTTTGCAATTAACGTTCTTGATATTGTTGAAATGTTGCCAAAAAAACATATTTACAATGTTGTAATGAATCAATTGGCAAAGAGTGGTACTTCTGTAGGTGCAAATTACAGAGCTTCTCAAAGGGCAAGAAGTGATAGAGAATTTGTCGCAAAACTGCATATAGTATTAGAAGAAGTTGACGAAACAAATTATTGGTTAGAAATAATTAAATATAGAATGTGGCTAAAGGATGAAGTAGTTGATGTTTTGATTAAAGAATCAAAAGAACTTACAGCCATTATTATTACAATTATCAAGAATACAAAAGATAGAATAAATAACAAAAAGTAATTTTTTAATTCTTACTTTTTAATTTTTAATTCAAAATATGGCAAATTTAAAGGAAATACGTAACAGAATCGCATCCATTTCTTCAACAATGAAGATCACCAGTGCCATGAAAATGGTATCTGCAGCAAAGTTGAAAAAAGCCCAAGATGCTATCACTAATTTACGCCCTTATGCTAATAAGTTGACAGAATTATTGCAAAATTTGAGCAGTACGTTGGAAGGTGATATAGGTAGTGAATATACAGACAAAAGGGCCATAGAAAAGGTGCTCTTGGTAGCCATTACTTCAAACAGAGGACTTTGTGGAGCTTTTAATTCCAATATCATCAAACAAGTACAAAGCCAGATCAAAGAGAGTTATGCCGGAAAGGACGTCAGTGTAATGACAATCGGGAAAAAAGGTAATGACATCTTAGCGAAAAAAGAAAATATCTTTGAAAATAACACAGAGATTTTTGACGATCTTACTTTTACCAATGCAGCAGAACTAGCCCAAAAGATCATGCATGCTTTTAAAGAAGGACAATTTGATAAAGTAGAACTCTTCTACAATCGATTTAAAAATGCCGGAACACAAATTCCTATGCATGAAGACTTTCTACCAATTGAAGCAGAACAAGATGGTCAAAAAGAAACCGTCAGTACCGATTATATTTTTGAACCTTCTAAGGAAGTAATTGTAGAAGAATTGATCCCCAAATCATTGAAGATGCAATTGTTCAAAGCTATCCGGGATTCTTATGCTGCCGAACACGGTGCCCGAATGACGGCTATGCACAAAGCAACCGATAATGCTGGCGAACTCAAAGATGAGTTAACACTTACCTATAACAAAGCACGTCAAGCTGCTATTACTGGTGAAATCTTAGAAATAGTTGGTGGAGCAGAAGCCTTGAATGGGTAAAAGTCGTTAGTCGTTGGTCGTTGGTCGTTGGTTTTTCACCTAGACTTTAACTGCTAACTGAAAACCGCCTCCTATAACTCAACTAAAACCTCACCTATCAAGGCACTTTCATAGCCTTTTTGCATTAAGTAATTATAAACTTTTTGTTTTTTAGCAAATTGATTTCCACTTAAGCTTACCCATTTTTTGAGAGCGAGCTTTTTAATTTTTTTCATATAGACTTCAGGATCTATTTCTTGCATCCCCAATTCAATATTAACCTTAGACACACCTTTTGTAAAAAGTGCTTGCGTTATTTTCATCTTTCCCCAATCATTTTGATTAAATTTTCCCCTTACAAAACTCCGGGCAAAACGCTCTTCATTTAAATAATTCTCCTGAATAAGATGAATGATGATTTGTGCTTTCACCTCCGGGATCATGCCCATTCTTTGTAACTTTTGTTCAACTTCACGATGTGTTCGCTCCTGATAGGCGCAAAAATGCTCTAAAGCCCCCTTGGCTTCCGAAATAGTATATACTTTTTTGGATTGCATCACAACAAAGATAATCAAGTGAGTAGAATTCCACTATCTTTGTAAAAAGGAATTTTTTTTCACTTGAACGCTAAATCTCTACATACAAAAATCATCAAGGAGGAAGCATACCGTTTGGGGTTTTCAAGTGTTGGCATTGCTAAGGCAGATTTTTTAAGTGAAGAGGCCTTCGGCTTGGAAAAATGGCTTAAAAAAGGCTATCACGGCCAAATGTCGTATTTAAAAAATCATTTCGACAAACGCCTTGATCCACGCTTGTTGGTTGAGAACGCTAAAAGTGTTATTTCACTTAGTTTTAACTATTACCCTGAAAAAGAACAAGTTGAAAACACTTATAAATTTGCACGCTACGCTTATGGTAAAGACTACCACAAAGTCTTAAAGAAAAAAGGAAAGTCTTTAATACGATTTATCCAAGATAAAATTGCTGAAGTCAACATGCGTTTTTTTGTAGATTCTGCTCCGATAATGGAGCGAGCATGGGCTGTAAAATCTGGTTTGGGATGGATTGGTAAAAACGGGCTTTTATTGCAAAGAAAAGCCGGTTCATACTTTTTTTTAGCAGAATTAATTATTGATTTGGAACTGGAGTATGATAATTCTTTTAGAACAAATCATTGTGGGCAATGTACAAAATGTATAGATGCTTGTCCTACCCAAGCAATCCTCAAAAACGGCGTTTTAGATGCGAGTAAATGTATCTCTTACCTTACTATAGAATTAAAAGAAAGTATTCCGGAAACATTTAAAAACCAATATGAAGAATGGGTTTTTGGTTGTGATATTTGCCAGGAAGTATGTCCGTGGAATTCATTTTCATTACCTCATAAGGAAGTAAATTTTGAGGTGTCAAATCAACTACTTTCAAACACAAAAAATGATTGGGAAAATCTTACTCAAATAGAATTTCAAAATATTTTCAAAGACTCAGCAGTGAAACGTACTACTTTCAAAGGGCTGAAAAGAAATATTGATTTTTTAAAACCGGAAAACTTTCTAAAATGACAATTATCATGTAATTAAGATGAATATTTAAACAATCTTTGCAGTATATAAAATAAAAAATCTTATGTCAAATTCAAAACTAAAAAAAGCCGCCCTTTTATATCACGAAATTCCCACTCCCGGAAAAATAAAGGTAATACCTACCAAAAAACATACTACCCAAAGAGATCTATCATTAGCTTACTCTCCGGGTGTTGCGCAACCTTGTTTGGAAATAGAAAAAAACGAAGAGGATGTATATCGATATACTTCCAAAGGTAACCTGGTCGCTGTCATTTCTAACGGAACAGCTGTTTTAGGACTTGGAGATATTGGTGCGTTAGCCTCTAAACCAGTTATGGAAGGTAAAGGACTCTTATTTAAAATATTTTCTGATATTGATGTTTTTGACATAGAAATAAATGAAAAAGATACTGATAAGTTTATTGAAACTGTCAAAGCTATTGCGCCTACCTTTGGAGGTATAAATCTGGAAGACATCAAAGCCCCTGAAGCTTTTGAAATTGAAAAGAGATTAAAAGCTGAACTGGACATACCTGTAATGCATGATGATCAGCATGGAACAGCTATCATTTCAACAGCCGCATTACTCAATGCTTTGGAACTTGTAGGTAAGAAAGCTAATGAGATCAAAGTCGTTGTAAATGGTGCCGGTGCAGCGGCCATTTCTTGTACCAATTTATATCAAAAAGTTGGTGTAAAACCAGAAAATATTATCATGTTGGATAGTAAAGGGGTAATCCGTAAAGATCGAGAAAATTTACCTCCTTCAAAAGCAAAATTTGCTACAGAAAAAGACTTGAACACATTAGATGAAGCCATAGATGGAGCAGATTTGTTCTTAGGCTTATCTGTTGCCGATGTTTTAACAGCCGACATGCTTTTAAAAATGGCTAAAGATCCAATCGTCTTTGCTATGGCAAACCCCAATCCGGAAATTGATTATGACCTGGCGGTAAAAACACGCAATGACATCATTATGGCTACAGGTAGATCTGATTATCCTAACCAAGTTAATAATGTACTTGGCTTTCCATATATTTTTAGAGGTGCTTTAGATGTAAGAGCTACCACCATTAATGAAAAGATGAAACTAGCCGCAGTCTACGCACTGGCAGAGCTTACCAAAGAGGCTGTTCCTGAAAAAGTGAACATAGCATATCATGAAAAACACTTGGAATTTGGTAGAGAATACATCATCCCTAAACCCTTTGATTTACGTCTGATAGAAAGAGTCCCTCTTGCTGTCGCCAAAGCTGCCATAGAATCCGGAGTAGCTCGAAAAGAAATTAAAGACTGGAATGCTTATAGAGAAAGTTTGATAGAACGTCTTTCTTCAAGCAGAAAGCACATGAAAAAACTGACCATTCGTGCAAAACGAGATCCTAAGTGGGTGGTCTTTACCGAAGCTACCAACCTCGATGTTTTGAAATCAGCACAAATTGTTCATGATGAAGGTATCGCTTATCCTATACTTCTTGGGAAAAAAGATGAAATTGAAACTTTGATGGAAGAGATCAATTTTGAGATAGATAATAAAGTTAAAATTATAAATCCCCTGGATAATGATGAAAATGAACGCCGAAAAGAATATGCACTTAAGTATTGGAAGATGAGGCAACGTAAAGGAGTAAAGCTTTATGATGCAGAAGCCTGGATGCACGAATGTAATTATTTTGGTGCCATGATGGTCAACACCGGAGAAGCGGACAGTATGATTACCGGTTATTCTCAAAGTTACTCCAGGGCTTTAAAACCTATTTTAAGATTAATAGGCATTCAAGATGGGGTAAGAAAAGTAGCTGCGACAAACTTTATGTTAACCGATAGAGGCCCTATATTCTTATCTGATACTGCTGTTAATGAAGACCCTAATACTGAAGATCTTATTGGCATTGCTGAAATGACTGCTAAAACTATGCGTATGTTTGGTATAGAACCAAAAATGGCCATGCTCTCTTATGCTAATTTTGGTGCCAACCAATCTATAACCGGTAAAAAAATGGCTGATGCCGTGGAATACTTACATAAAAATAATCCGGATTTGATTATAGATGGAGAGGTACAAGCCGATTTTGCCTTAAACAGTCAAATGATGAAAAATAAGTTCCCATTTTCACCTTTGGCTAATAAGAAAGTGAACGCCATGATTTTCCCTAACTTGGCTTCGGC
>JANTFO010000072.1 GCA_024763365.1 Flavobacteriaceae bacterium | reverse complement strand
GCAGCGTATTAGTCATACGTAGCCGGAATGATCGCGAAAAGATCCGGTACCATGTGAGCAGTTAGCTAAAAGCTAGTATTAACCGTACGTAAGCGCATTTCCAGCTCTTCGGCTGAAATGTCTTTTCCAATTATATAAACCGGGTAACTAGAAAGAGGTATTTCCCTTGAAAATATCAGATCAGCCATGAAATCATAAGCCTGTATATTGGAGTTTCCCAGAGCTACTTGAGGAGCTTTATCCGTATCCGTAGCCCAGGCAACAACGACGAGATCATCTTTCGTTTTAAACAAATATGATTTAATCCCATCATCTAAAAATATTTCTTTCAAAAATATTGAATTAGATGGAAGCAGTTCCGAAAAGACCGCAATGGCGGGATAAATTTTTCTCGGTTCTCCACCATATTCAAAGAAAACTCCCAGAAGGTTATCTCTGTTCAGCCTGCTTGTTTTACCTGCATGAAAGAAAATTTTTTCGACACCATTTGCTCTTGCCATTGTTGCAAACCTTACAGCATAGGCTGCCTGTTCCTTTTCACTTTTCAAAGGAGAAATCGGTCTATTAAAAGTAGGCGGCAATTTTGCAAAATCATCATCAGCATAATAACCAAACTCGGTTATCCATATCGGTTTCCTGGAGCCATATTTTTCCATAAGAGAATTTAGCTCTTTCAGTGGTTTTTCATATTGCTCCGGAGTGGCAAGCTCAGGATAACAATGTACTGTAATAACATCACAAAAATCCAAAATACCCTCTGCAAAGATTTCTTTAAAATTATCCAGCAGCTGTTTGCTTCCCAAACCGCGAAACCCCACTAAAACTTTACCCTGGGGATCGGTCTCTTTTACGGCATGCCAGGCTGCTTTTGACAAAAATACGTAGTCCTGTGCTCGATAACCCTTTTTTCTTGGCAAAGAATAGCCAAGCGGTTCATTGAGTATTTGCCAGTAATTAATATGGTCTTTGTAATGCTTCACAATAATTTTCACATATCCAGTGAAATCATCAATGCGTCTCGGCATATAAGACATTTCCACTCTCTGTGAACGAAAACTTGAGTTAAATTCCATAGCTGACGGCGCACTAGAAGACCATTCACTCGATGGTAAAGGTATCAAGCCCAAAATGTTCATATCAGCCTGAATAAGTCGATTAATTTCCTTATCGCTTGTAAAAAAATTAATTTTCCCTTTTTCCGGCTCAATTTCCTGCCACTTAAGAGACCAGGTTCTGCACCAATCAATTCCCCCTGCGTTAGCAAGTTTCAAAATATTGAACTTGCCATACCCATGATTAATACCAAACATAGATTTTGCCGAACTTCGAGGCGGCACTACCGCCATACGTATCTTTTTCCGGCTAACCACGGCACCACTATTGCTAAGAGTCGCGGTTATTGAATAAAAATTGGTCGGCAATACCCCTAAATTAATCTTTTCCGCCAAGGATACCTTCGGCAAAACTGATTTTTTGAGTAATATGCTTTTAATCTTGTTCCCGTAAAAATCAAAAAGCTCCAGATCACACTTTATATGTTGAGAATGAGCCCCGACATTCCAAAAAGAGGTCAACAGCTGAACCGACTCTCCATGGGTAAATATATTCCCCGGCTTCTCTATGTGTAAACCCATCTCCAAAGGCTGCGCCTGCTCATAGTCATTAACCTTGCTACCTTGCTCAAATTGAATGTTGTCAATCCATAATGTGCCTTTTCCACGCCTGGACACATTTAAATCAGGGCCGATCACCACAAAACAATAATCACTTTCAGGTTTCACCTTAACAAAATAGCGCTTCCAGTCAGTGGTCAATTTTTTCTTTTTCAAATTAAATGGCTTTAGCAGAAAGTTTTTTATGCCCATTTCAGCAATCAGACCAGGCCGGCCGGCTTTTAAGTAAGCCGACAAAACATATTCTTTTCCCTTTGTAACATGAATCCATCCAACATTAGCAAGCAATGGATCTTTAATTTTTTTTTGGACAGCAAAAAAATGATCAAAATTATATTCAGGAATAGCATCAATGCTCAAATCGATTTTCATGCTTTTACTATCCTGAAAAACTTTGTCCATATCAATGGATCCAACAAGTTCATCCAGCCCGCCATAGCTCCCGAGATGCTCTGCCGTAACCGAACCCCATCCATCCAGCCCGCACTCAAAGCCGCTGTTCGGCACCAAATTTTTACCATCACCAACAGAAAGGATATTGCCCGGCTTTCTACTTTCAGCAACTTCCTCTTCAAGTTTCACATCATCCAGCCAGAAAACTCCAGTCTCGCGAAACCAAAACTGGAGTCTGCTGTTGACGGAACAATCCTGCTTCGGCTTAAAGACATAACTATATTTTTTCCATTGTTTTTCGGGAACCTGAAACATGACACTCAAGCCACATTGACCGCCTTTTTGGGAATTTCGTATAGCTACTGATGCTGTGCCGGTTTTCATTTCTTTTTGCTTAGCCCAAAATGTTAACCTGTACAATTTGCTTTTTTTTAGAACCGGTAAACCTTTTTCCTGAGTCAACATACAATGAGCATTTGAACCGACATCAGCAAATTCCAGGGCGCGAACTTGAGCAGAGTAACTACCAGTATGACCATCATCCAACTTCAACTCCTGCCTTACTCTCCATGAACCTCTCAGGCACCATGAGTCAGGCTTATAATCTTTATCCAAGTCGAGCTCAAATTTTCCGTTAGTTACTAAATTCCCTTGACTTGCGCAGACGATTTGAGCATTTAGGCCGACAAACAATAATCCCAAAAGCACGGCTCCCCCAAAAGACTCAAGAAAATTCTTCGCCATACAAGTGATCAAAAAAATAAATAAATTTTTTTTTCGGATGACATTCAGCATTTCACAACTATTTGCAGCACTGGGCCGGTTGGGGCGACAGCAAAAACGACAAGGCTCTCCGGCGGCAATCCCGTAAACCACACTTTTGCCATTTGTTTAAATTACCAGGACAAAACTCTATACCCAAAATAGGTCATTAATTCTTTATCTATCAATTTATTTATATTTGAAACAGCTTCCTTTGATAATTTTTCACGCCATTTTTCTGATAAATAATAATCTCTGTAATAAGAGCTGTCTTTGCTTTGATCTTTAGTAGAACGTTCATAATTGATAAACTCGACAGCCTTTCTTTCGATAGAATATTTCCGGCTGATATTCTCTATAATCGCCTCCGGGTCTTTAAAAATATCTTCGGTCGTTACGTGTATAACCTGATTGCTATCCAGCTGAAGATATGATTTGTTTTTGATATTCCATAACTCTATTGGGCTAGACAATACAGTATTATGAATATTATCTCTGCCGATTGTTTTCCATTGGCACTGAAGGAACTCTTCAAAGCTAAGGTTGTCTTTATAATATTGGTGATAAGGTCTACGATACAAAGACAGCAACCAGGAATAGGGATTTTTGGTAATAGTTAGAAATACCAAACTAGAACTGGTTAATTTATATTTATTAAGCTTTTCTTGAGGTTTGACGCACGTATGTTTCCAGCCCAGATTTTTTCCATAAGTAAAATAAAAATAAATATCTCGTACTAATTCATTACCCGGCATAATTTTCTGAATCTTCGTGACAATCGGCGGAACAACTCCGGGAACTTCCTTTATATTGAGATTTAGCTTAATAAGCTTACTCATATAATTGGTATTGGTGTTTCTCTCACCGTAAATCTTTATCAGTTTTTTCATATTTTTTCAGATAGCCGCTGCCCGGCAATAACAACAAACATGATAGAAAAACAAGTAGTTAAGTACTTTACTTTCTTTCGTCGTAACTGCTCGGAAGGGCACCAGATCTTTCCACGATTAGTCCGGCTTACATATGACTAACCCACTAAAGTGGAAGTGGACTTAGAATTTTTAGGATAAGTGCCTTGGAGTAACTCGTAGTAAATAGTTTCAAAATAACGTCTCCATTTTCTTGTTTTTTGTTACAGATTCTCTGGAGTAAGGCACTAATACGCTGCGCCGGGCCTAATCGCAAAAATCTCAGATACCCTGTAAACATAACCGTTCACCAGGGAATAAATCTTTGCAATATTTAAATCTCTAAGCGTTTACCAGTGCCTTAGATTCGTTCATTTGGAGTCTCATTCTTCGCTTACCTGTGCCTGCGCAGCATACTTGTGCTATTCGAGAAGGCCCAAACGGGCGAATATGAGGTGCCGGTGAACGCTTACTAATATCCCAGCCTCTCCATTGTCGAACCGCAGATTGCATCAAATTGTCGCTTCTGTTGCTCCGACCAAGCACTATGATGTGGAAATAAATAATTTCGGCTAATATTTTTGGGTTTACCTGTTTCAATTTTCCACATTTGGAAACTTATGCCATCGGATAATGCTTTAGGAATTTGCTGTAGAAACAAGTCATATGAACTTATAATATCATCAAATCTTATAATTGACAGATCGTATTCCAGTAAAAAATCATTAGTATAAGCCCAATACCAACAAGCCTTTGCAAAACGATCCATTTCCTCCCATTTTTCCCGATAAGGGTCACCAACTTGTGGTTTTATAACCCAACTGTGCCCCTTTTTATTATGAGAAGAAAAAACATCTCTATTCATCATGGAACGTACAACAAGACGACCATCTCGAACGATATGCAGAATTTTCGGCTTCCATAAAATACTTAGCGCATCAACATGGTAACGGAGGTAACTATTAGATTCACAATAAATACCGGCTTTTGCTAACAGCAATCTCCTGGCTATCAATAACTTTCGATACCCCCGGAAGTAGTCAAATGCTGCTGTTTTATTATTTACGGCCTGAATTAACGCCTGTTTATCCCCAAGCGCTTCATGATATGCGGCAACTTGAGGGATTTTATCAAAAAGTCGGGCTAAAAATGTAGTGCCGGATCTGCCCATTCCCACAATAAAAAAAAATTTTTTCCCTTCTATAATGCGGCTGAGATGCTTATCTAAATAAATAGCGGCAATTTTTCCGGTCAGCCTCACTGCGGAATTAAAAATTTTTATATCATGTAGTTTATGAAGAATTTTTCCGGTCATAATTGCATTTTGAAATAAATCAGTTGCCGATTCTCGTCTGAACTGGAAAATTCCATGAGGCATTATTCTCTTGATGGATCATCTCAAACTCAGATATAGCCCATTGCCATCGCTTGTCAGCGGAATTCACCACAGGAGAGGCTTTTTTCGCTATCTCAGCAAAATTAATTTGTGGGAATTCCAGTCCCAGCCACTCACACAATCGATGCATTATGCTATTTGGATTGAGACAAACATCCTCATACCGAATAACTGCCAACCGGTTTGGAGGAATCACTTCGCGAAAAGCCTCAACAGCCTTGACGGAGTCATAGCACGTCAACATCAATTTAAACCAGAATGGATGTCTTTTAAATCTTGCGTATTGAGAATTTGCTTTTAATAAATGTTGAAAAACTAAATCCTGAGACCAATTTCCCCCAGACGATTTAATGCCCGCTTTTCTCAAAAAAAAGCTAACTTGCCTGCTTCTTTCTTTTATTTCAAAAATAGCAGGATCTTTTTTCACAAGGGAACTCACTACCCCTTCCGGATTACGGACGATCCAAATAAATTTAGCATCCGGGAAAGCGGCATAAATATTTTTTAAATGATAATTTGCTCGAACCGGCTGTATTAATACTTTTTGAGAGGAATCAAACAGGTACTTCAAATAATTGGTATGGTGTGGGCTCCAAGCTGCTTCTTCTATCTCCTGTTCTATGGGAAAAACCGGCGCACCCAGAGGCTCAAAATGGGTGTTGAGAGACTCGCCCAACTTTTTAAATTCCGCATATACCGACTTCGTGTCAATGTCAACCTCTGTTACCCCTGTCCATTGTGGATGATTTATTAATTTTGGATGAAACGGCTCATAATAGCATCGAAGCTCGGAAATCGAACGAAATAACTTAAAAGCCATTGTCGTTCCATTTCGCCTTTGCCCAAACAAAACAATTTTCATTTCAAATATCCAGTCATTTAAATCACCCCATGTCCGAACATTTACGGCATTGAAGTTCTTATTCTACGCCAAATTGTCAAGTAGTAAAGACAACTGACCACAAGTAACACTCCAACCTGTAGCCAATCTTCCCTAACAATTACGCATACTTTATATATTAAAAAAAGAAACATCAGTTGTAAGCATAGATATTTTATTGATTTAAAAACTAAATTATTTAGATCAATTCGAGATAAGTACAAAATAAACCAAACATCAATGACCCTTAAGACAATTGCCGAAATTGCATAAAGACCAAGTGTGAGGATTATTTTTTCAGTCATGCCTCCAACAATTAATATTACGGCAAAAACTACAGCCCTTGTTATATTAAAGGCGAAAGCTACTTCTTGTTTTTCAAATACAGCATAAAGGGGGCCAAAAGTAGCATTGATAAACAACATCAGGCCTAAAGGAGCCAGAATTTGCACGTACAGACCTGTCATGGCCCATTCTTTCCCAAGAAATATAACCAATAATATCTTTCCAAAAAAAACTAAAACAATACAAAAGTATCCGCCTAGCAAAATAATATTAAGAAAAATATTGTTTATTAACCGACCCAGTTTTGATTTGTTTTCAACTAAACCTGCCGCCTTCTGGAAAAACACATTGGACAATGCCGATCCAATCATAGAAGAAGGAAGCATTAACAGGTTAAAGGCGATAGAAAAAAAACCAACGGTCTGCAAATCAAAAAAATAAGCCAGGACAAAAACAGGCAATTGCCTGGAAAACATATTAAAAAAAATTCCCCATGAAGAAAACAAGGGGAATTTTTTATATCTTTTTATTTGCTCGAAAAACTCTCCTCTCTTTACTTTCAAACTGAGCAGTTGTTTATCATGTCTGCCGACATGACGAAAAAGAAAAAGTAACTCTGCGGCACGGCCAAGCATTTCTCCCACTATTAAGGCTAAACTGCCGGCAAGACCATAAAAACCTAAAAGAATCTTAGTGCCGTTTCCTCCCACCGAATACGTTAATTTAGATATTGAAAGCTTACCAAAATACTTTTTTCTTGTAGACCATGTGCGAAGTGGCAATGAAAGTCCACTGATAAGAAGCGCCGGAGGGAGATAAACCCAATAATCTTTTAAGGATTTATTAATAACATTGGGGAAAAAATAATCTGCCGAAAAAAAAAGACAAAAACTAAAAAAAGACAGCACCACAGCTATAAAAACACACAACTGAAACAACTTTTCAGAGTCACTGTCATTTTTAGGCAGTATAATGCTCAGATCATACCGAAGGCACATGACCGGACTAAATATTCTAATTATTGCTATAAATACTGCAACTTCTCCAAATTGCTCAGGAGTGTAAATCCGTGACAAAATCGGCATTGACACAATATTCAATGCTTGTCCAAATGTTGTCCCTGAAGCAAGTTTGATAATATTTTTTGAAAAAGACATGCCAAACTACTTACCGGCAGTAGTAGACTTAAAAAATGTCGCTAAAAATGCCATATAAACTCCGAACAGAGAAAAAGATATATTATCGATAATTGGCTTACTTACAGAAGTAATAAGTATATATATCAGGACGCCGGTAATACCAATTTTAGTAACCACCACCTGGTTAATAATATTCCTGCCGTTTTCTTTAGGATGAGTCATTGCTTTCCAGACAAAGAGAAAAATCCATAAAAAGTATAATGTGAATCCCACAACGCCTGTTTCATACAACATGAGGAGGTACTGATTGTGAATAGTATAAATGTTTTTCGGTCCCCGTTTACTTTTTTCAAAAGAGTGCAAGCCGTAGGAGTCTAATACAAACTGCTGCGGACCATAACCACATAAAATATTTATGGGACTACCATTATATATTCTTTCAAGCACGGATAGATTTTGCTCCATGCGCCCGACGTATGTTTTCCGCAAAAAAATTTCATCAACATTTTTACCCCCAATAAAAAAACTACCCATGATACAGGCTGTCAGTAACAGTCCCATTAACAATAATTTTATATTAAACTTAATGATTTTAAAATAGTTTAACTTATAAAATACATACAAAATCACTACTATAGCCGCTAGCATAGGTCCCCTGTTTCTGGTTAAGGCCAATGCTATTATGCCTAAAATAAACGCTGAGCCGAGGAGTACTTTAGTCTTTCCCTTTTTAATCCAGATCGCCTGAGCTAGAATAACCGGCAGCGTCATTCCGAGCAGAGAGTGTAGATTTACTCTCCCAACGGTTCCACCCACACGATTAAAATTCCCGGTTTGATATCTAAATTCCTGATCTGTAAATTGAGTAAATACGTTTATTCCAAGTTGTTGAAAAATAGCGACTATCCCCTGAATAATGGCAAGAACAGACAAACCAAGTATAAAAAATTTTATAGCATCAGGATCTCGTCGAAAAACAAAACAAAAAACGAGAAAAACAAGAACTATCCTGCCGTTATGTGCTAAATTTGCCATTGTATAGGTTAAATCGGTAACAAATGCTGAAAGAGCAAGCAGATACCATAAATATAACAGATAAGCACCAATAACCAACAGAGAGTATTTTTTGTTGGTTACGTGACGATCGGATCGAGGAAAGAAAAGAAAACATGCCCCGAGAGCCATGAACAAATCAGGGATTCTTATCATGTGTGCGGTGCCGATCACAGACGAGTCTTGTGGATAGAAAAAGTATATTATGCCAAAATTAATTGAAAATATCAGGCCGCAAAAAAACGCATATGACTTATAAATTCCTACTTTTATGGAAAAAAGCGCCATTGCCAACAATGCCGAGATAACGACGGCATATTTTTTTATTTCGTTTGCAAAATATATATCTGATCCGACATATATAAAAAAAATCAGACAAGACAAAATGCTTAAAAAATAAATGGGGGCCAGAGAATATCCCTGTTTTTTTTCGACCATCATGATATCTCTTTGAAAGAATGAGACACATCTCATAACACTCAGGCAGCATAAATTTTTTTACCGCGCAAAGGCCATGATAAAGGCATTTATGTGTGTCAACAATTAAAGTTGCGTATTTAGTGCCTTACTTTTGAGAAGCTGTCACTCTGTTCAGTACTCGCTTGACGGGTATAAAAAATAAGAAACTGAAGACGTAATTTTATAAGTACTTACAGCCAGTTACCCCAAGTAACCTATCCCCGTCAGGCGAGGACTGAAAAGAGTGCCGTTCTAAAAAATTTTACCGTCAAAGGTGTTAGCAATACTAATATTTCACGATTTGTAACTATTCAGATGTGCTTTAGATGTGCGTGATAAGGCCGACGCAGCATACTAGTAAGCGTTCACCAGCACCTCACGGAGTCTACGCTTACCTCTTCGCCCGTTTGGGCCTTCTCGAATAGCACAAGTATGCTTCGAAGTCCCAAACGA
>JANTFO010000071.1 GCA_024763365.1 Flavobacteriaceae bacterium | reverse complement strand
ACTTTTACGCTCAATTTGGGCGTTTCGCCGTGAAAATCGGTAGGTTTGATGGCATAGATCTCGGTGCGCGGTAGATCTTTGATTTCTTTTTTGGCGGCACCTTTTAGCTTGATGTTCAAGCCTTTTTTGATACGAATATCTTTTGACATATTGATGTCGGAGTTTATTTATTTAAAATTGCGACAAAGTTACATAATTCAACTTTCATATAATATTGATATATATCATTTTTTTAACTTAAATAAAAAAATAATATACTTTTGTTCTGCTTTATAGACTTTGATTTAATGGTATCTATGAATCAAAAAAAATGGTCCGGTATTTTTAAAAAAATCCACAAGTGGCGGTATAAACATATTACTGAAACACAATTTATATATATATTGAGTGTTATGGTTGGTTTTTTAGCCGGACTGGGTGCTGTGCTACTTAAAAACATGACACATTATATAGAAGTGTGGACTGTCCAAGACTGGATAGGTATGTTTCAGGAAAAATGGTATTTTTTATTTCCCATCATCGGCCTTTTTATTATTTATTTTTTAAGAAAGTATATCTTAAAGAAAAGGCTTTCGCATGCCATACCGCATACTTTATATGCGATTTCCAAGAAAAAAGGAATTATTGAAAAATACCGTAGTTACTACGCATTGATATTGGCTCCTATTACGGTTGGTTTTGGAGGTTCGGTAGGGTTACAAGGTCCGGCGGTAAGTACCGGCGCAGCTGTAGCTTCCAACCTGGCCCAGTTTTTACATCTAGATGTCAAAAAGAGGTTGCTGTTGATAGGCTGTGCAGCTGCCGGAGCGATGGCTTCCCTTTTTAAAGCACCCATCGCAGCTATTGTTTTTGCTGTAGAAATTTTTAGTTTGGAATTGACTTTTACTTCTGTGATACCTTTATTGCTGGCATCTGTTTCGGCAGTAGTTACTTCTTACTTTTTTAGGGGGACAAATATTTTATTCACTTTTGAATTGAAGGATGTTTTTCAAATTGGTGACATTGGATTCTACATATTATTAGGGGTGGGTAGTGGCATAGCCTCTATTTATTTTACCAAAATATACTATGCTATTTCTAATTTTTTTAAGCGCTTTAAAAGTGGTTTTAATCGTTTGCTTTTGGGCGGTATTGTGATAGGCGTATTGCTTTATTTTATTCCACCTTTATTTGGAGAGGGTTTTGGCTTGATCAATAATCTTTTACATGGAAATGAAACACAGATATTTAGTAACTCTTTTGTGCAAGACTTTGCCGATGAAACCTGGATGCTTATATTTTTATTGATCGGGGTCACCTTATTTAAGGCTATTGCGATGACCACGACCTTTGCTGCCGGTGGGGTTGGCGGGGTTTTTATTCCTACTTTGGTGATGGGTAGTGCCATGGGGAACGTATTTGCCAAGATCATTAATCACCTTGGGTTGGGATTTCATGTATCGGAATCTAATTTTACTTTAATTGGCATGACCGGATTGATGGCCGGTGTATTGCATGCACCGCTCACTGCGATTTTTCTCATAGCAGAAATTACAGGAGGCTATGAACTATTTGTGCCACTTATGCTGGTATCGGCCATTTCGTTTGCTATTACCAGAAGTGTAGTGCCTCATTCTATTTATACTTCTGAGCTCGCCAGACAGGGAACTTTGATCACGCATGATAAAGACAAAAGCGTCATCACGATGATGGATTTTAATAATTTAATAGAGGACAATTTTACTAGTATCCATCCCGAACAATCACTTGGTGAAATGCTGTCTGAAGCAGTGGCAAAGTCAAGCCGAAATATTTTTCCGGTAGTTAACGCTGACAATGAGTTTTTGGGAGTTGTGCTTTTAGACGATATACGCGATGTGATGTTTAAAGCAGATATGTATGATAAAGCCTTTGTACACCAGTTTATGCATGCAGCCCCTGAGATATTGGATTATGATTTAGATGACGGTCATAGTGTAATGCAAAAATTTAAAGAAAGTCATGCATGGAACTTACCTGTAATTCGAAATGGAAAATACATGGGATTTATTTCTCGATCTAAAATGCTAACCGCTTATCGTAATAAATTGATCGAAGTTAGTTTATAAATTGAAGCTGTATAAATCTATCAATGATCGTTTTGTCATAAAAAAACAACATTATTAAAAAGTTTTTTATACATTTGCCCTAGCTATCTAAAACTACTGATAGCAATTCTCCTTATTTAATCACGAAGAATAATATATTCCTAAATAAAAAAGACAGGATTCTGTCAAAATAAAAAATAATTTACATCTATAATATATGTTAGAAATTTCTGAACTCAAGGCTAAGAGCCTGGCGGAGTTGAAAACATTGGCAAAGCAAATGGGGGTTCCCAAACACAGCCAATTAAATAAACTTGATTTAGTTTATAAAATTTTAGATTTTCAAGCTGCGCAACCGCACACTGACGTAAAATCCACTGAAAAAATCAGCCCAAGAGAATCTGTTAAAAACGAAAAAGACAAATTTCAAGTTGCTAAAAAGGATGATAAATCCCAGAAAAGGCGTAAGCGTATCAAAAATATTAACGAAAAAGAAAGCCCTAAATCCGGGAATGAAGAAAAAACTTCAAAGAATATTTCTAATCCGGTTCAAGAAAAAAAGAGTATAGAAAAACAAATTAAACCCCAAAATCAAGTTCAGAAACATCCCAAAAACAACATCAAAAATAACCAACAACATCAACAGCACCAACAAAATAAAAAACAAAAAGAAAAGGAGTTTGAGTTTGATGGTATCATTGAAAGTGAAGGTGTCTTGGAAATGATGCCCGATGGTTATGGTTTTTTACGTTCATCTGATTACAATTACCTTTCTTCGCCGGATGATATTTATGTTTCTCAATCACAGATCAAACTTTTTGGTTTAAAAACAGGAGATACTGTGAAAGGAATGGTGCGTCCTCCAAAATCAGGAGAAAAGTATTTCCCACTGATTAGGGTATCTCGCATCAATGGCTTAAAACCTAAAATTGTAAGAGACCGGGTCGCTTTTGAACATCTCACACCGCTTTTCCCTGATGAGAAATTTGAATTGGCCAAAGGCATTAAAAATTATTCCAGTCGTATTGTGGATATGTTTGCTCCTATCGGAAAAGGCCAGCGTGGCATGATTGTAGCACAGCCCAAAACGGGTAAAACGATTCTTTTAAAGGATATTGCTAATTCTATAGCAGCCAACCATCCGGAAGTTTATCAAATAGTACTGCTTATTGATGAGCGTCCTGAGGAAGTGACAGATATGCAACGTAGTGTAAGAGCAGAAGTTATTGCTTCTACTTTTGATGAACCTGCCGAAAAACACGTGCGTGTAGCCAATATCGTTTTAGAAAAAGCTAAGCGATTAGTTGAAAGTGGACATGATGTAGTGATTCTTTTGGATTCAATCACCAGATTAGCACGTGCTTACAATACGGTAGCACCTGCTTCCGGTAAAATTCTTTCCGGTGGTATAGATGCCAATGCTTTACACAAACCTAAACGTTTCTTTGGGGCAGCGAGAAATATTGAAGGAGGTGGTTCGTTGACTATTGTGGCTACTGCGCTCACTGAAACTGGTTCTAAGATGGACGAGGTGATCTTTGAAGAATTTAAAGGTACCGGGAACATGGAATTACAATTAGATAGAAATATTTCTAATCGTAGAATCTATCCAGCAATTGATTTGGTTAAATCAAGTACTCGTCGAGATGATTTGTTGTTAGATGACAAAACAGTGCAACGTATGTGGATTCTTCGTAAATACTTAGCCGATATGAATCCGGTAGAAGCGATGGAGTTCTTGAGTGAAAAAATTAAATTCACCCAAAGTAACGAAGAGTTTCTTATGTCTATGAATGGATAGTTTTTTCTTTCATGGTGAATGAGATTACAGTTCAATACCATAGTACTTCGGTAGGTGAGTTAATTATTGGCTCTTATGATGGCCAATTGTGCCTGTTGGATTTTCGGTACCGGAAATTGCGAAAATCAATTGATGACCGATTAAAAAAAAACTTGCAAGCTGTTTTTGTCGAGAAAACTTCTGATATTATTAAAGAAACTAAAAAGCAACTGGACGCATATCTGTCCGGTGACAGGAAAAGTTTTGATATACCTTTACTCTTGGTGGGTAGCGAATTTCAAAAACAAGTTTGGAAAGCTCTTCAAAATATTCCTTATGGGACTACAATTACCTATCAAGATATTGCTTATACTATAAATAATGAAAAGGCTGTACGTGCAGTAGCTTTAGCAAACGGGGCTAATGCAATTGCCATTATCATTCCTTGTCATCGTGTTATTGGCAGTAATGGAAAACTGACCGGTTATGGAGGGGGAATTTCTGTTAAAAAGAAATTATTGATACTTGAAAAAGCACACTTACCGCCCGGAGGATTGTTTAATAGTTAAGTTGTTCCGTGTTCTTTTGTAGCCAAAACTTGTAATGAGTATAAAGTATTCAGCAATATTTTCCAACAGGCTGAATGCTGCTGACTGAGACTTGCTGACTATTTATAAGTTTCTTCCACAAAGTCCTTATAGCTCACCTCTTTCTCCTTGTACTTGAGGTTTTCTTTGTAGAAATTTACCAATTTTTCACCCATGATCTGCTCACCTAAACGTTTTACCTCTTCCTGATTGCCCATGATGTTATCTACAAAAAGTTTGAGTTGATCTTCTGCAGGGGCGGGTTGTCCATATTGTGCAAACTGGCTAATGACCACTTTACTTGCATGTTCACGTATTTCTTCGTAAGTGTACTGTAGATTATGCTGTTTGGCTAAATGACTTTCAATTAATTGGTAACGTAAACCTTTTTCCGAGCGTTCATATTCTGCCTTGGCTTCTTCATCGGTAAGTTCTTTTTCAGTTCCGGTTTTAAGCCATTTTTTTAGGAATTCGGCCGGTAGGTCAAATTTGGTATTTTCGATAAGGTATTCGGTGGCATCGTTGAGGAATTTTTGATCGGCTTGAACCTGAAACTGCACTTCAGCGGTTTCTTTGATCTTATTACGCATTTCTTTTTCAGATTTTACCACACCTTCCCCAAAAATCTTATCAAAAAAGTCTTGATTCAATTCGGATAATTCCAATTTGTTGATCTCTGAAATCTCAAATTTGACCTCTGTATCAAAATTATGTGCATCGTCATGGTCAATATTCAAAGCATGCATCAGGTCATGATCGTCTTTAAAGAGGTTTTTTGTTTTGAGTTGTAAGGTATCACCGACTTTCTTACCAATAAATTTTTTAAGGTTTGTTTTCCCTTTTATTTGGTCGAGATCAATGGTGCTTTTTTGTTCTTTGTTTTCTCTTTTATATTCAAAAGTAAAAGTCCCGGCCACACGGCTTTCTTCAGTCACTTCGTCTTGTGTGAGCATTTTACCATATTGCTTTCGGATATTGGTCACTTCACCATCGATAAAATCTTTATCTGCCACTATTTTATTAAGGCTTATTTTGTTCTTAGTATCCAAGTCAACAGTAAATTTTGGCGCCATACCCAATTCGAAATCAAAGACAAAATCCTCTTTTTCCCAGGAGAAATTCTCATCTATTTTAGGTAATGGATTACCTAGGATGTCTAATTTTTCTTCTGAAAGATACTTGTTTAAAGCCTCCTGGATGAGTTTGTTTACTTCATCGATAATGACAGATTTTTCATACTGCTTTTTGATCATACCCATGGGTACATGGCCTTTACGAAAACCGGGGACATTCGCCTTGCTTTTATAATCCTTTAAGATCTTTTCCACTTTAGGTTGGTAATCATCTTTATTGATCTCAATTTTCAATTCGGCATTTAATGCGTCAATATCTTGTTTGGTAATATTCATGTCTTTGATTTTTAAGAGGGGGCAAAATTAATTATTTAATTTAAATTATTGATTTATTGGGACATGAATATTTATCAGGTCTTTTTGGACAATAGCAGATAAATTATTTTAATTTGTAAATCCTTATGAGTTTCGAGCATTTGGCACATATTATCAAAACCCTACCGCACCAACCTGGTGTATATCAATATTTTGATAAAAATGGGGAAATACTATATGTGGGAAAGGCTAAAGACCTCAAAAAACGGGTTTCGTCCTATTTTACTAAAAACCATGACCATGCCAAGACTGCCGTACTGGTCAGGAAAATTGCGGATATCAAACATATCGTCGTCAATACCGAGACTGATGCTCTACTGCTGGAAAACAATTTGATCAAAAAGTTGCAGCCTCGCTATAATGTTTTGCTTAAAGACGATAAAACCTATCCCTGGATCTGTATAAAAAAAGAAAGATTTCCCCGTGTTTTTTATACCCGAAATGTGATCAAAGACGGCTCGGAATATTACGGCCCTTATACCAATGTTCGTACGGTTCATGCCCTCTTGGAATTGATCCGTGAATTATATCCGTTGCGCACGTGTAATTACGATTTAAGTAAAAGCAATATTGAAGCTAAAAAATATAAAGTTTGTCTGGATTACCACATCGGGACTTGTAAAGGGCCTTGTGAGGGCTTTCAAACAGAGGAGGATTATTTGGAATCGATTGGGGAGATACGAAATATCATCAAAGGCAGTTTTAAGCAGGCTTTGGATACTTTTAAACTACGTATGAAAACCTATGCCGGTAATTTGGAATTTGAAGAGGCACAAGTCTTAAAAGAAAAGATCGAATTATTGGCAAACTATCAGGCGAAATCTACTGTAGTGAATCCTAGTATCAATAATGTGGATGTCTTTAGCATTGTTTCGGATGAAACGAATGCCTATGTGAATTTCTTTAAGATCATGAATGGTGCTATTATACAATCACATACCACAGAGATCAAGAAAAAACTCAACGAAACCGATCAGGAAATTTTGGAGTTGAGCATTGTGGATATTAGACAAAAATTCCATTCTCAGTCCAAAGAGATCTATGTGCCTTTTCCGGTGGAAGTGGGGGAACATATTAAAGTGACTGTTCCTAAAATAGGAGATAAAAAGCATATTCTGGACTTGTCATTACGAAATGCCAAGTACTACAGGCTGGAGCAGATCAAACAACAAAAACTGGTAGATCCCGAACGGCATGCCAAGCGTATATTGGCGCAGATGAAAAAAGATTTGCGCTTAACAGTATTACCAAAGCATATTGAGTGTTTTGATAATTCCAATATTCAGGGAGCACATCCCGTTGCGGCTTGTGTAGTTTTTAAAAACGGAAAACCTAGTAAACGAGATTACCGAAAATTCAATATAAAAACGGTAGAAGGCCCTGATGATTTTGCTTCGATGGAAGAAGTGGTATATCGTCGCTACAAGCGTCTAGTTGACGAAGCCCAAGATTTACCACAACTCATTGTGATTGATGGTGGCAAAGGGCAATTGAGTTCGGCGCTGAAGAGTTTAGATCTTTTAGGTTTACGAAAAAAAATTGCCATTATCGGAATTGCGAAACGTTTAGAAGAGATTTATTACCCTGATGATCCGATACCTTTATATTTGGACAAGTCGTCTGAAACCCTAAAAATTATTCAACAATTACGTAATGAAGCCCACCGTTTTGGGATCACTTTTCACCGACAAAAAAGAAGTAAATCGGCGATTCAAACGGAATTAGAACAAATAGAAGGTATTGGAGAAAAAACAGTTGTTGCCTTATTAAAAAAGTTTAAATCAGCTAAGAGAGTGAAAGAAGCTACTTTAAATGAGTTAACTAAAATAGTTGGGAAAGCAAGAGCCAAAAAGATTTTTGACTTTTTCAATAGTAATAATGGATAAATAACTTTGATTGAGATATTACCTTAAACGTGATGCTTTTTATTGACTATTCATGATATTTCTTAATACCTTTACACTTTATTACTTAATACTATATTTATTATGAAACAATTTTTTTCTATTATTATCCTGTTATTTTTTATAGGAAATGTTACAGCACAACAAGATGACAAAGCTACTTTTAAAGAATACCAACCCGGATTTTATCAAAACTCCATTCTAAAAGATGTACGACATGTCAATAAGGAATTGGATAAAAAACCAATCAAAAAACGCTTTGAGATGGACCAGACTTTATATGAGGTGCCTAATAAAGTTAAAGATTATAAAAGTTATTGGGCGAATCCTGTAATCTCTCAAGGAAATGCAGGTACTTGTTGGGCATTTTCTACCGTTTCCTTTTTGGAATCAGAAATATATCGTCTTCATAACAAAAAAGTCAAGATTTCTGAAATTTATACGGTCTATTGGGAATATGTTGAAAAAGCAAAAAGCTTTATCAATACCCGCGGAAAATCTTTGTTTTCCGAAGGTTCAGAAGGAAATGCAGTAACACGTATTTGGAAAAAATATGGAACTGTTCCAGCCGCTACTTATTCAGGTTTATTGCATAATAGAAAATATCATACACATGCTCAGATGTTTAAGGAAATGGAGGCCTATCTAAAATCTTTAAAAGAAAGCAATGCATGGAATGAAGAAGAAGCAATAGCTACTATTAAAGATATTATGAATCATTATATAGGGAAACCACCTGTTGATTTTATGGTTGATGGTAAAAAATATACTCCACAAACTTATCTGAAAGATTATATTAATATTAATCCAGATGATTATGTAGAAATTCTTTCTTATAAACAAGAGCCCTATTGGAAACAATGCTCTTATGATGTGCCTGACAATTGGTGGTTAAGTAAAGATTATTATAATGTACCGCTAGATATTTTTATGAAAACGGTAAAAGATGCTATAAAGAACGGCTATACCATGGCAATTGGAGGAGATGTATCTGAAGCAGGTTTTTTACGAAGTACACAAGTGGCCATGATTCCTAAGTTTGATATTCCATCAGCATATATTGATGAGTATGCACGACAATTTCGTTTTTCTAACAAAACAACAACTGATGATCACGGAATGCATCTGATTGGCTATACCGAAAAAGATGGCATCACCTGGTTTTTAGTCAAAGATTCTAGTTCAGGCTCCAGAAATAATGATGAAAATGCCCCTGAATTTGGTTTCTATTTTTTTCATGAAGATTATTTTAAACTTAAAATGATGGACTTCACTGTTCATAAAGATGCTGTAAAAGGAATTTTAAAAAAGTTTGAGAAATAAAAAGATATTAGTATCTTACATATGATATTCTTGTTTTTTTTGCAAGAATTTTGGTGTTTAATCTCGAAGTTTCGGGATTGAAATTTGGAATTTGTGGCTTGTCTTATGGAATTTTTATTATCATCTTAAAAAATGTATAGGAAAAGCTGAAAATCTAAAAGTATTATCGTACATTTGCGATATAAAATGAAAAGAACCACACAACATATCTTTTATTCGACCAGTACCGAGGAAACGGCACGTTTTGCAAAAGCCCTGTCACATCCGGTGCGACTGACTATTTTAAAATACCTAAGTACTCAAAATTTTTGTTATACCGGAGATTTAGTGGATATACTGCCTATGGCACAATCTACCATTTCGCAACATCTTAAAGAATTAAAAGAGGCCGGATTAATTCAAGGGGAAGTGAATCCGCCAAAAA
>JANTFO010000070.1 GCA_024763365.1 Flavobacteriaceae bacterium | reverse complement strand
TATCTCAAAGAACTTATTTCTCGCTTTATCTCAATAATTCAAACCCATAACCCCAAAAGCGGGTGCAAATGTAAAATAACTTTTTATATCTGCAAGCAAAAAACTAAACTTTTTTTTAAAACATTTAGCTATATACAATATAGATAGAGCGAACTGCTAAAATACAAAGATTTTTTCAATTTCAAATAAAAAATTATGAAAAAATAGTTTCTCAGATTCGACCACTAAGTGCAAGTTATTGATTTTTGTAAATATACTGTACATCACCTATTTACAGGGATATACTTTTTATTATTACTTAAAACTTCTATGTAATTAACGTTTAATGCACTCTCTTGTCTCTCCAAAGTAAAATCATTAAAAGCCCGTTGAAGTATATCTTCAATTAACAAATCTTCATTAACAGATTCGGGATGATACTCTGTCTTAAGGGAAAGTTTGAACATCTTAGCCATCTTTTGGTACCAAAATGCTTTCCAACCTGTTCTTAAATCCTTAACCATATTATAAGCTGAAGTACCCGTTTGCCTATGAATTAATTTTATTAAAATACGCCCTTCAGTACGGGTTAGTTTTTTTAACTGATCTGTGAATTCCTCTTCAAAATATTTTTCAAGTCTTTTGGTGTATATTTTCCTCTTTCTTTTAGATTTTATTTTGCTAAGTCTTTCATGTATTACCGTTAATCTATCTTGAGCCATTTTTGCAAAAGGATAAGCATTATGTACTTTTTTTCGTAACCAAAAATAGTAATTTCTGTCTTTGGTGGAATTAAAACGTAATTTATTCAATAATTGAACTTCTTCCAATTCTATCAATAAAGTGTCTCCTTTAAACAATATATAATCATTGTAATAAATTGTTTCAGGCTTATGTAAACTATCTGTCGGCTCAAGTTGGGCATAAACATATAAGCTATTAAAGACAATTAATACAATATATATTATGTTTTTTACACACCTCATGATACATCAATGCTCTCTTTTTGTATGATAAATTTATAAATCCACATCAAGGTAAAGGTAGGAATTACATCTAGTCCGGGTAGAATTTCATCTACAAAAGTAATCAAACCCCCAATTTTTCCTTCGGTTCCTTTATACATTTTATAAATCAAAAATGAAGCGATTGGTGCCCAAACAATATCTGTAAATTCTCCAATACCGGGAATTGTAAAAGACAACATCCCAATGGCATCAAAAAGCACTCCTAAAAAAAGTGAGCTATATTTATTTTTCAAAACTTATTATTTTATGTAAGCTTAACGTATTCTTGGAATCACAAATTGTCAATAAACATGCCAATTGATAATTAAGCATATAGAAAACTCTTATATTTGCAATCACTTATGATTATTGAAGCAATAAATATTCACAAATCCTTTGGGAAACTAGCAGTATTAAAAGATGTTTCTCTTTCAATTAATAAGGGCGAAATAGTCGCAATTGTTGGTCCTTCAGGAGCCGGAAAAACGACTTTACTGCAAATCTTAGGCACTCTGGATAATGCTAGTAATAAGGAAGCTGACATTATCATAAACGAACAACATATTCAGAGTCTTAGCAAGAAAGAATTAGCAACATTTAGAAATAAAAGTATCGGTTTTATCTTTCAATTTCATCAGCTTTTACCAGAATTTACTGCGATTGAAAATGTATGTATACCAGCCTTCATTGGACAATGTGACAGAAAACAAACCGAACAAAAGGCTTTGGAATTACTAAAATTTCTGGGTGTAGATAAACGTAAAGATCACAAACCTAATGAATTATCCGGAGGTGAACAGCAACGGGTAGCAGTAGCCAGAGCTTTGATCAATAATCCAAAAGTGATTTTTGCCGATGAACCCAGTGGCAATCTTGACAGCCTTGCTGCCACTCAATTGCATGAGCTCTTTTTCAAATTAAGAGACAATTTCGGGCAAACTTTTATAATCGTAACCCACAATCAGGAATTAGCCAATATGGCAGACAGAAAAATTGAGATGATAGATGGAAAAATTATTAAAAATTGAATGAATAAATGCTTAAATAAGCATAGGTTGAAGGTTCCTAAACGATTGGTTGATGAGTTAATAATTACTATATAGAATGAAAAATATATTTATCACACTAAGTATCTTTGCTTTTTTTACTTTTTCTTGCAATTTGGAAAAAAAGAAAACCGAAAAAGAAATTTTATCTAAAGAAATATCTGTCGCTGATAGTAAAGGGAAACAACTATTTGAAAAAAATTGTCTTGCTTGTCATAGTCATGAAGGAAAAACTGACTCCACTATGATAGCACCACCTTTCTTTGCTGTTAAACGTCAGTATGTTAGATTTACTATGGACGAAAAAGATTTTATAGAAACAATGACTTATTGGATAAAAAATCCATCAAAAGAAAATGTATTAATGCGTGGGGCTTTAGAAAATTTTGATGTAATGCCCTATATGCCTTTTCCAGATGATGACATTGATAAAATTGTACATTATATTTATCAAGCAGATTTTGAGAAACCGGAATGGTTTGATGCCCATGAAGCCGCTCACAGGAGAATGAGAAAAGGAGGCATAAATACCAAGCATTCTCACAACTGATTTTTTTCTCAAATCTTATCAACAATTTAGCTTAGAAAAATCTATATCATTTATGTTTGTGTGGAAATTGAAACGACAAAATATGTTATACTTTTTTCAAAAGAACGAAAGCTTGTATGTGGTGGCTGCTAAAACACTTTCATCAGATGACCAAGAAAAATTGCAATGGCTTTTTGACAAGGCGAATTATATAGAAAAAAATGCTGTGGAAGGCTTTTATAAAGGAGCCATCAAAAATATGATCTCTCCTTGGAGTAGTAATGCGGTAGATATTACCAAAAACATGGGTATTGAGACGATTAGCCGTATCGAAAAGTTTGAAAAAATTAACGACAAGAAAATTTATCACGACCCTATGTTAGAAGCTATTTACGAGGGTATCGGTCAAGATTTTTTTAACATAGATCACAATCCAGATCCTATTAAATACATAGAAGACATTGCCAAATACAATCATAAAGAAGGCCTGTCATTAAGTGATGTGGAAGTTACTTATTTAAAAGAAGTATCTAACAATATTGGTAGAAAACTAACTGATAGCGAAGTATTTGGATTTTCTCAGATAAACTCTGAACATTGTCGCCACAAAATTTTTAACGGTACTTTTGAAATTGACGGCATCCAGCAAAAAGAAAGCCTATTTCAACTCATTAAAAAAACATCAAAAGTTCATCCCAATTCCATCGTTTCAGCCTATAAAGACAATGTTGCATTTATCAAAGGTCCTGAAATAGAACATTTTGCGCCTAAAAGTCCGGACAAACCTGATTTTTACAATACAAAAAGAATTCCCTCCATTATTTCTTTAAAAGCAGAAACTCATAACTTCCCCACAACTGTAGAAGCTTTTAATGGCGCAGCCACTGGATCGGGTGGTGAAATTCGTGACAGGCTGGCCGGAGGCAAAGCATCCATACCCTTAGCAGGAACAGCCGTCTATATGACACCCTACAACAGGCTGATTAGGTGTAGTGAGAAAAGCTGGGAGTCGATTCCTGCCCGTAGATGGCTCTATCAAAGCCCTGCTGATATCTTAATTAAAGCTTCTGATGGAGCTTCTGATTTTGGTAATAAATTTGGACAACCCCTAATCTGTGGTTCATTACTAACTTTTGAACACTTTGAAAACGAACAGTTTATAGCTTATGACAAGGTGATCATGTTAGCAGGTGGTGTTGGCTTTGCTCACGAAAAAGATGCTGCCAAAAACACTCCCAAAAAAGGTGACCGAATTGTTGTATTAGGAGGTGACAATTACCGAATCGGGATGGGCGGAGCAGCCGTTTCCTCAGCAGATACAGGAGAAATGGCATCTCATATTGAACGCAATGCCGTGCAACGTTCCAACCCGGAAATGCAAAAAAGAGTAGCAAATCTGATTCGTGGTTTAGCCGAAAGTGATAGTAATCCTATTGTTTCCATTCACGATCATGGGGCAGGCGGACATCTCAATTGTCTTTCAGAACTCATAGAAGATACCGGTGGTATCATTGAAATAGACAAATTGCCTGTGGGTGACCCCAGTCTTTCTTTCAAAGAAATTTTAGGCAATGAATCTCAGGAACGTATGGGCTTGATAGTATCAAAGAAAGACTTAGATAGCATTAAAAAAGTCGCCCAAAGAGAACGTGCCCCAATATATGAGGTGGGTACTGTTGGTGATGATAAACATTTTCTGGTAGTCTCCAATAAAACGGACGAAAAACCTATAGACCTTTCACTTTATCACCTTTTTGGGAATACGCCGGTCACATACTTAAAAGGGAATACAGCAAATAAAAAATTTACATCTTTATCTTACACTTCTAATAAAATTTTTGAATATACAAAAGCAGTACTTCAGTTAGAAGCAGTAGCCTGTAAAGATTGGCTCACTAATAAAGTAGACCGTTGTGTGAGCGGGCGTGTGGCCAAACAACAAACCTGTGGAAGCTTACAATTGCCTCTAAATAATGTAGGTGTCGTAGCTTTGGATTATCGGGGTAAAAAAGGGATAGCGACCAGTATAGGGCATGCCCCAGTCGCCAGTTTGATTGACGTTAAGAATGGTAGTAAAATGGCTATTGTAGAAGCCTTAACCAACCTCATTTGGGCACCTTTGAAAGATGGATTGGAGTCTGTTTCTTTAAGTGCCAACTGGATGTGGTCAACGGGAAGTGAGCCTGAGAATGCACGGCTTTATAAAGCCGTGAAAAGTGTTTCAGATTTTTGTATTGATCTGGGTATTAATGTGCCAACCGGAAAAGATTCTCTTTCTATGAAACAGAAATACAAAGGCTTTGAAGTACCGGCTCCTGGAACGGTTATCATTTCTGCTACTGCTGACTGTAATGACATTAAAAAAGTGGTAGAACCTGTACTCCAAAATGATTCAAGTAAAAAACTGTTTTACATTAATTTACATGACAACTCTTTTGCTCTGGGTGGTAGTAGTTTTGCTCAAAGTCAGGAAAAAATCGGTGAGAGGATTCCGCATTTAAAACCTGCTTCAACTATAAAAAACACCTTCAATATTATACAAGAACTTATTCAAAATGAATATATTACTGCGGGTCATGATATAGGTTCGGGAGGCTTAATAACGAGTTTGTTAGAAATGTGTTTCCCCTCTCAGGGTATCGGTGCAGATATTGACCTAAGCGGTTTAGGCACAACTGGTATTGTTAAAATACTTTTTTCTGAAGCCAATGCATTGATTATACAGGCTTCAAATGAAATAGAAACTTTTTTGTCAAAAAATAATATTGATTTTACTTATTTAGGGAAAAGTAATATGGAAGGTGTTTTAAACATTAGACAAGAACAACAAAATTGGTCTTTCCCTATCTCAAAGTATCGTGATATATGGTTTAAAACATCTTTTACCCTAGATGTGCAACAATCCGGTATAACAAAAGCAAATGAAAGATATGACAATTATAAAACTCAGGTGTTAAAGTTTACATTTCCTAATAAGTTTGATGGAAAAGTTCACCAAAAACATATTCCTGATATCCAGAGACCTATAGCCGGGGTTCTTAGAGAACAAGGTTCCAATAGTGAGCGCGAAATGGCTTATGCGTTGCATTTGGCTGGTTTTAAGGTAAAAGATATCCACATGAGTGATATGATCTCCGGAAAAGAGGATTTAACCGAAATCGACTTTCTGGCTGCTGTGGGTGGTTTTTCTTATTCAGATGTGTTGGGTTCTGCCAAAGGTTGGGCAGGATCTATCAAATACAATGAAAATGCCTGGCAAGCCTTTACCCAATTTTTCGAACGTAAAAACACTTTAAGTCTGGGTGTATGTAACGGATGTCAGCTTTTTGTTGAATTGGGGATACTCAACCCTGAAGATGATCAAAAACCCAAAATGCTACACAACGACTCCCGTAAATTTGAATGTCAATTTACTTCGGTTAAGATTCAGGAAAATAATAGTGTGATGTTATCCAATATGAGTGGAACTACTCTGGGCATTTGGGCGGCACATGGGGAAGGTAAATTTAGTTTTCCGTATGAAGAAAGTAAATATCAAATACCTGCCAAATATGCATACGACTCCTACCCTGCTAATCCTAACGGCTCCGATTATAATGCCGCTATGTTAGCCTCTGCCAACGGACGACACTTGGCTATGATGCCGCATCTGGAGCGATCTACATTCCCTTGGAATTGGGCATACTATCCACAAGACAGAAAAGACGATAATATAAGCCCCTGGATACGTGCCTTTGAGAATGCTTTTGAATGGTTAATAAACAATAAAAAATGAAAAAAACCGCAGATATATTTAATAATATAGTAAATCAGAGAAGATCATACAGAGAGTTCGAAAAAGGCTTTAAACTACCTGAAGGTGTTGTTAAAAGAAGCTTAGAAAGAGCCATTAAATCACCCAATAGCAGCAATATGCAGTTGTGGGAATTCTATAGAATCCGATCTAAAGAAGCGCTCCAAGAAGTCGGAAAAATATGCCTGAGCCAGTCAGGTGCAGTATCTGCCTCAGAAATTGTAGTTTTTGTAGCCCGTCCAGATTTATGGAGAAAAAGAATTGATGCACATCTTGAACATATAGGAGATAGTGAACTAAAGGTTGTAAAAAATAAGCTATTAAATAGTAGTATACATGACTATTATAAAAATGTGATGCCGCGCTTTTACAATAGCTCATTTCCGGTTATCCGTGATGTATTCAAGTGGTTTTATTTGCTTTTTAAGAGACGTCAGGGTTATTTTATGAGTGATGTATATTCCCGGCACATTCCTATCGTAGCTCAGAAAAGTACCGCTTTGGCAGCTCAGACATTTATGTTGAGCATCACAGCCGAAGGATATGAAAGTCTACCTATGGAAGGATTGGATGCCAAAAGGCTAAAAAAGTTTTTGGGCCTTCCTAAAAAAAGTGAGATTAACATGGCTATTGCTGTTGGTAAAGGTGTACCAGAAGGTTTGCGTGGGGAGCGATTTCGTATTCCTTATGAAAAAGTGGTTTTTGAGGCAAGGTAATTATCAAGGCATTCTAGATAATAGGATATTTGTTTTATGTATTTTATTTCCAAAAATTAATATTAACTTGCATTTTTTTTCAGGTAAATGTTAAAGTTAAAAATGTTTAATCCATAAAATCTATAAGTATTAATCTGTAATGAATACTAAGAAATTAAACCAATTAGCCTCTACAGCTATTTGTGGAAACGACATCAGCTCATCTGTTTTATACGTTTCTGCTTTATCAATTGGTTTTGCAGGCCAATATGCGTGGATTACTCTTTTAATAGTCTCTTTGGTATTATTTTTATTTAGAAGAATTTATGGAGAAGTTGTGGGTGCTCTACCACTCAATGGGGGTGCTTATAATGCACTACTTAATACAACCAGAAAGTCGACAGCTTCTTTTGCAGCTACACTCACTATTTTGTCATATATGGCTACAGCTGTGATCTCTGCCAATGAAGGCATTCATTATATACATCATATTTTTAGTGCTATGCCTATACTACTAATGACTATAATGTTACTAGGTGTATTTGCACTTTTAACTATTGGAGGGATAAGGGAATCTGCAACAGTGGCCATAGGAATTTTTATATTTCATTTAAGTTCATTATTGTTGCTAAGTGTTTTTATCATTTACTATTTATCTCAAAATGGTTTGAATACTTTTCTACAAAATTGGGATTTTCCATTGACGCATGAGGGTTCCATTAGTAACGCCATATTCTTAGGTTTTGCTGCTTCTATGTTAGGTGTTTCGGGTTTTGAAAGTTCAGCCAACTTTGTGGAAGAACAGCAAAAAGGTGTTTTTCCAAAAACCTTACGAAATATGTGGGTCATTGTAAGTATTATCAATCCGTTAATGGCTGTTTTCGCTTTGGCACTTTTTTCCATCCCACAATTACAGTCTGATGTATTTCAGGAAACATTACTTGTAGAAATGGGCAATCAAGTAGGTGGTGATTGGATAGCAACCCTTATTTCTGTAGATGCTTTTTTGGTATTAAGTGGAGCTGTGCTTACTAGTTTTGTGGGTGTTTCCGGATTATTGGAACGAATGACACTTGACAGAATTATGCCTCCATACTTTCTAAAAAAGAATAAAAAAGGGAGTTCTTACCGCATCATTATCATGTTTTTCTTGCTTTGTGTTTCTGTTTTATTGATAACAAAAGGTAATGTTGCATTATTGGCCGGTGTTTATACTATCTCATTCTTATCAGTAATGGCATTATTTGGAATTGGCAATATCCTACTTAAAGTGAAAAGAAAAAAATTACCAAGACCGGAAAAAGCTTCCTGGATGGCCGTTCTTTTTGCCATTTTCGCAGTTTTAATCGCTTTGATAGGGAATGTCACTATGACTCCTAAAGATGGATTACCCAGTAACTTGACGGTTTTTTTGTATTATTTTATCCCATCCATCCTCTTTATTATTGCTATGCTCAACAGAACTTTACTTTTAAAATTGTTGTTGAATCTACTGAATTCAATTTTCAGACCAATAAGGCATTTTTCAGTAAATTTAGATAGAAATATTAAACTCACTATCAAAAAAATAAATTCGCAAGAATTTGTGTTTTTCACAAAAGGTGATAATATCGCTACACTCAATAAAGTAATGCTCTATATAACTAATAATGAGCACACTAAGAAACTTAAAATAGTACTTATCAAAAACGATCAGCTTAAAGTTTCAGACAATCTAGAAGAAGAAGTCAAATTTCTAGACAAAGAATATCCCAGTATAAACATAGAATTTGTTGTGATACCTGGAGAATTTACACCGGAAATCATCATGAGTTTATCTAAAAAATGGAAAATTCCTATCAATTTTATGTTTATAGGTTCTCCTGGGGATAAATTCCCCTACAGAATAGAGGAATTAGGTGGTGTACGCTTGATTATCTGATCATATCAAAATAAAATCCACTAATTATTAATCCAATAAATAATCTGCATAAGTATTGATATAATGTTTTCTTTTTTATAACGTTAGATAATAAGTGCTATAAAAGAAAAGTACTTTATTATAAATACTCATTAATTAATTCTCAACAACATGAAAATAATACTCAGTCTCAGTTTAATAATCAGTTTTACATACTTAGCACAAGCTCAAATCAATTCCAACGCTTTAGGTTTAAGATTGGGTGGAAACGGGGATATAAATGGAGCTGAAATATCTTATCAACAGTCCTGGAGTAATGAAAACAGATTGGAATTTGACCTTGGTTTTGGTGGTAACAAACACCACAGTAGGGTATATCTTGCAGGAATATACCAATGGGTTTGGGGTATTACCGATGGTTTTAACTGGTATGCTGGCCCGGGAGCTACTGCAGGATTCTTTTCATTTGATGACAATGAAGGTATAGACAACTATTTCAATATTGGCGTGGGTGGCCAAATTGGCCTTGAATATGATTTTAATGAAATGGACGCTCCTATTTTAGTAAGTTTAGATGCTCGCCCTATGTTCGATTTGATAGGTGACCAAGCTGGTTTTGGATGGGGAGCTGCCCTAGGTGTGCGGTATACGTGGTAAAA
>JANTFO010000069.1 GCA_024763365.1 Flavobacteriaceae bacterium | reverse complement strand
ATGCCGGAAGTGGTGGAAGCCTACCATATTGCCGGTAATTTTGATTATTTGTTGAAAGTGATTGCACACAACAACAAACAGTACCATCAATTTATCATTGAAACACTGTCTAAATTAGATATGATCAGCAACCTTCAAAGCAACTTTGTGATGTTTGAAACTAAAAAAAGAAGTGCTTATAAAATCGAAGTTTAAATATTCATCGGATGACAGTGAGTCATCCGATGAATGTAAATTTTTTAATTATTTGGTTGCATTTAAGGGCACTTCAAAAGCAAAATCAAATTTGTCATTGATGAATTTGTCCTTTAAATCATCAAAGAATTTTTTGGATTTGTATTTGATACCATAATCTGTACGATCCAATTGTACTTTTTCAGCTTTGAAAAGCATTCCATGATCAGTTTCTTGCAATGAAGCCGGAAAACTAACACTTTTGCTCACTTCATTAATCGTAAAATCTCCTGTAACCTGATAAGTTCCATCCTCCGATTTTTCCGCCTCAATCAGTTTAAAAGACGCAACCGGATATTTTTCTACATCAAAGAAATCGGCACTTTTTAAATGATTGACCAACTTGGCATTGTACTCATCGTCTGCAGGAATGTCTTCTACAACAATACTGCTCATATCTACTTCAAAATAAGCGTTTTTTAACCCGTTTTGATCATAAGCGAGCATGCCACTTTTAAGATTTACTGTTCCGTGGTGCTTACCGGTAGGTTTGTATGCATGCCAGGTAATTTTAGAATTATCCAGATCAGCGGTGTGAGTGGGGTCAAATGTTTGTGTTTTTTTTATAAGCCCGGAGGTTATTTCTGCTTCTTCAACCGATTTGGTTTCATTTTTAGCTTTTTGGTCGTTTTTACAAGAAACCATAAAAAGATTTAGGGCTATGCTTAAAAAAATTAGTTTTTTCATGTCATTTAAATTATTAGTTATACAATAGTTTTCAGTAAAACTCAAAAATAAAGATTCGCATTTTATAACAGGATTATTCTTAATAAATAAAATCTATAATGTATGCAAGCATTA
Organism: Flavobacteriaceae bacterium; assembly: GCA_024763365.1. Lineage (GTDB taxonomy): Bacteria > Bacteroidota > Bacteroidia > Flavobacteriales > Flavobacteriaceae > DQTL01. The sequence goes on along the minus strand of JANTFO010000069.1, from coordinate 8,589 downwards.
TGATGGTTCAAAAAAAGTTTTGTGTTTACAACTACCAGTCTTTTTCTGTTTTTATAGGTTTGCCTTTCATCTTTTTAGCATTAATCTTTTCTTGGGTTTTATTCTCCTCATTCTGCATGGCTTCCAGTAATTGCTTTAATTGTTGAGGAGATATTTTTCCTGGCTGAGCTTGTGTTTCTTTTTGTTGGTCAGAGGCTTGATCATTAGGTTTTTGATCTTTATTTTCTTGAGATTCCTCATTTTCTTGATCCTCTTTTTGATTTTGAGAATTCTCTTTTTGTTCGTCAGATTGATCTTGCTGATTCTTAGAATCCTGTTCATTCTTATCCTGATTCTCATTCTGGTTTTGCTCTTGCTGATCTTGTTTCTGATTATTCTGTTGATCCTGATTTTGGTTGTCTTTATTTTGTTGATCCTGCTGATCCTTATTATTTTGATTCTGCTGGTTTTGGTCTTGATTATCTTGGTTTTGCTCTTGTTGATTTTTAAGCAGTTCCTGAGCTAAAGCGAGATTGTAACGGGTCTCTTCATCTATCGGATTGATACGTAAAGAATTTTTATAAGCTTCTACCGCATTAGCAAAATCATTGAGACCCATAAATGCATTACCCAAATTATGAAAGGATTTGGCTTTAAGTGATTTATTTTTAGCGTTTTTAGCTAAAAAATCATAGTGTTTCATGGCCTCTTTATAGCGTTTTTGTTGCATCATGGCATTCGCCAAGTTGTATTCTGTTTCCGGTTGATTAGGCAACGTAGCTATGGCTTTTTTATAATCGACTTCTGCCTCAGCATAAGCAGCACTTTCATAGTTTTTATTACCCATCCGCATCAATTTATTAGCTTTATGATGTAATTTCTCCATATTTTGAGCATTAAAGCTAATACTTAAAAACAGTAAAATCAATATGTAGTATACCTTTTTCATGATTTTTTTTCATTAAATAAATTGAGTTTTTGGATCCAAGCTGTTTTCTTTTCAAACATCAAAAAATCAGCGATCAAAAGAAGTAAACCTAGCATAATAAACCACTGAAAATGGTCTTTATAATCTGAAAATTCCTTAGTTTCAAACTCTTTTTTTTCTGCATTGACGATGATCTCTTCAGCCTGTTTTACGGCTTCTTTTGTTTTATTTCCATCGATATAAATTCCCTTTCCGTTCTGGGCTATTTCTGCTAAAAGTTCGGGGTGCTGTGATGTGATGACCATATTGCCATCTTTATCTTTCTTATAACGAATTGTGCCACGGTCTTTAGTAGGAATAGGTCCTCCTTTTTGCGTTCCGACACCAATGGTATAGGTTTTGATTGATTTTTTTACGGATTGATCAATAGCTTCGGATAATCCTTCCTCATGGTCCTCTCCATCTGAAATAATAAATAAAAATCGATTGGTTTGTTCCTCATCATTAAAAAAATTCTGGGATAAGCTCACCGCTTCACCAATAGCAGTTCCTTGACTGGACAACATATCGGGATGTGCGTTTTCTAAAAACATTTTGGCTGCAGAATGATCTGTAGTTATAGGCAACAAAGGATAGGCACTACCAGCATAAATGATAATGCCTACTCGGTCACTTCCTAATTTATCGATGATATTATTGATAATCAATTTTGCTTTTTCCAACCTGCTTGGAGCAATATCTTCGGCTAGCATACTTTTGGAGACATCCAACGCAAATACAACATCTACACCACTTCGCTTAACAGACTTGAGGGCTGTTCCCATTTTAGGGTTGACTAGTGCTATAATCAAGGACACCATTGCCAAACTCCAAAGTATCATCTTTAATAAGCTTTTAAACAGCGATTTTTCAGGGATCAATATCTCTAACATTTGTTTTTCGGCAAATTTAAGTTGCGTGTGTTTTTGCCACCACAAATACCAAATATAACCTAACCAAACTATGGGTAATAATAGTAAGAGGTAAAAATATATGGGTTGTTCTAATCTATACATAATTTAAAAAATCAAACAAAACTTCTAAAAAGCGTCCATTTTAACAAAACTCCCAACAAGAGCAAACCTCCTGTCAGAAACACCCAAAACCTGTATTGTTCGTTGTAATTGTAATACTTAAATTCTTCAATCTTTGTTTTTTCCATTAGGTTAATCTCATCATAGATTTCTTTTAATTTCGTGTTGCTGGTTGCCCTAAAATAGCGACCACCCGTTTCTTTTGCTATTTTTTTCAATAATGCCTCATCTATTTCTACAGGTTGATTTCTAAAGATTAACGTACCATCATTTCTACGTGCCACCGGAAATGGAGCCATACCGTTGGTACCCAGACCAATCGTATATACTTTTATTCCCAATTCTGCGGCAATCTCAGCCGCCGTAATCGGATCTACAAATCCCGCATTATTCACACCATCAGTTAACAAAATGATAACTTTGCTTTTTGCTTTGCTGTCTTTGATGCGATTAATTGCAGAACCCAAACCCATCCCGATAGCTGTGCCTCCTTCAATCTCCCCCCACTGCAATTCATCAATGGTTTTCACAATAATATCTTTGTCGCTGGTTACTGGGGTTTTGGTAAAACTCTCTCCTGCATAAGCTACCACTCCAATCCGGTCATTGGGACGTTGATTGATAAATCTAATAGCCACTTTTTTGAGTGCTTCCAGCCTGTTGGGTTTGAGATCGCGTGCCAACATGCTGGCCGATACATCAATGGCCATAACAATATCAATTCCTCGATTAGTTTTAACCTTTGTACTCACCGAATAAGTTCTTGGACGAGCCAAAGCTATAATCAGAGCACTTATAGCTAATAAATGTAAAATAGGCAGTATATATCTTAACAACTCAATTTTTGATCCCGATTGTAAAGCTTTTGCATTGGCCATGTGTAAGGATGCCTGCCTTTTTTGAGCGGTCAATAAATACCAAAAAACCAGTATTGGAATGAGCACTAATAACCAAAGAAACTGCGGATGTAAAAATTCAAAATTTTCCATTGTTATTCCGTTTTATTTTGGTTGCTATTTTTACTTTCAACATGTTCCAACTGTATACTTTGTTTCATTTTAGAAATAATCTCAGCAGCATAGGTATCATTGGTTTTGGCATTAAACCAGATTTGCTGTAGCGTGTTTCCTTGATTGAAAATATACTGTTCGAATTGCATCGGAATTTTATTGAAATTGAATGTTCCCTTGAGCAATGTTCCTGAAACACCCGAAATTTCTGTTTCTTCCATTTCATAATTAAGATCTGTAACACCCGGGCTGCTCTGAATATTTTGAATAGCCATTTGAATACCTGCTTCCTCATCAAAAGGAATGTTGGCTTGAAATTCAATCGTATTGAGAACGACATAAAAACCTGAGATCAAAGAACCATAGGTAAAGGTTGTATTAGCTGTAAACAGTTGTTTTATCTCATCGGGTATGGGTACTTCTATCGGTTTTAGCACTTTAGGACTATTAATGCTTACGGCAGGATAACCATAGGAGCTCTGATACCATTTTCCTTCCAAAAGTTCTTTGGTGGGGTGCCCCACAAGGGTGTCTTTTACATATTTTACGCCAAAAACAGCGCTGGCTGTAATCAAACTCAATAATAAAATACCTGACACAACAATAATACCGGTTATCCTTCTTTTTCGTGTCTTTTTTCTTTGTATTTCTTCTTCAGTTATAACCGATACTTCTTTGCCTTCCGCATCTAATTCAGGTTTATGGACAATCTCTTCTACTTCCTGTATGATATTGGCTGCCGTTTGACGATCCTCTGTGACCTGTTGATTTTCGGGTTTTGCTTTCGCAAATTTGACTAAATCAGCTTGTTGTAAAAAATGCTGTAGCCGTTTTATTTGATCATTTTCTAATCCTAGTTTCTGCGATTTGTTATAAATTTCCAATAAAGTAATTAATTCATCGGTAGTGACCTCCAGGGTCGGAATATTGACGGTTTGCCCTAAATAACTGCGTACTATCTCTGTTAAATCCACATAATACTCTTTGACTTTTTGATGCTGTAACCAATCTTTTTGGTCGAGCTTATCCAATAAGAAAAGGGCTTCTTCTATGGGTGTTAACTTAATTTCATTTTTCTCAAAAATGCCTTTTTTATTTCTAAAAAACAACCACCATAAAGCAAAACCTAAAACCAAAATACCCAAAACAACATATAATAAGGTTAAATAATCCCGCCAGGTTTTATTGGGTGCTTTGTAAATCGGTTTGATGGGAAATAGTTTTTGCTGAGTAGTATCTACTTTAACTGTACTTACTTCAATCAACAGGCTATCAGTCAAGTATTGGTTGTTTCCTACATATACTTTTTGCCCCGGCAATGTGTAGGTACCACTATCAAATGAAGTGAGTATATATTTTTTATACAACCTGTTTTTTATCGTATCAACGGGGAAATTATGGACTACTTCCAGCTTCTTTAAACTGTCTAACTCCAATTTCGGAAAAATGACATCTGGTTTTTCATTAGTGATTAAGCTAAGTTGCATTTGTTCCCCAATACGTATGTGTGTCGTATCGGCTTGTATCTCTACCTGTGCCCATGATCGCTGTATTACCAACAGCATCAAAAACAAAAAACCGTATTTTACAAGTACTTTTTGCATTTATCGTCTTTTAAAATAAAGCATTAGTTTTTTTACATAGTCCTCCTGTGTATGCATATCGATCATGCCAGAACCACTTTTGGTAAAAACTTGCTTCATATAATCCGTGTTTTTTAAGAATTGAGCTTTGTACTGATTTCTGATTTTTCGGCTGCCGGTAAGTACCCATTTTGTTTTCCCTGTTTCAGCGTCAAAAACAGGAATAAAACCGAGGTTTGGAATTTCTTTTTCTCTTTCGTCATAAATGCGAATGCCGGTAAAATCATGTTTTTTACCAGCTATTTTAAGCGCCTGTTCATAACCGGTATCCATAAAGTCTGATATAAAGAAAACAATGGCTTTCTTTTTCATCACGCTGGATAAATACTCAATGGCTTTTTTGATATCGGTTTTCAGATTTTTCGGTTGAAACTCAATCAATTCACGAATAATACGTAACACATGGCTTTTCCCTTTTTTAGGTGGTATAAAAAGCTCTATCTCATCTGAAAACAGGATCAAGCCAACCTTATCATTATTTTGAATTGCCGAAAAAGCTAGTGTAGCAGCTATTTCTGTCTGAATTTCTTTTTTAGATTGTTTTTGAGTGCCAAATAATTCCGAAGCACTCACATCCACTATGAGCATCAGGGTTAATTCCCGTTCTTCCTCAAATATTTTCACAAATGGTTCATTGTAGCGTGCTGTGACATTCCAATCTATATTACGAATATCATCTCCATATTGATATTGGCGGACTTCGGAGAAGGTCATACCCTGCCCCTTAAAGTGGCTGTGGTATTCGCCACTAAAGATTTGATCAGACAAACGCCGGGTTTTAATCTCGATCTTACGTACCTTTTTTAATATGTCGGAAGTATTCATGAGTTATAAAGTTAAAAGTTAAAAGTTAAAAGTTGTTTCTAGAACAAAATTTAAATTTTAAACATTGAAACTCGGAACAGAAAGCTTAGCTTTCTACGGCACTTCAATTTCGTTTATAATCTTGTGAATAATGTCCTCTGAGGTCATATTTTCAGCTTCCGCTTCGTAAGATATACCTATTCTGTGCCGTAAAACATCCATCACCACAGCACGCACATCTTCCGGTACTACATAACCTCTTCGTTTGATGAAAGCATAGCACTTTGCTGCAATCGCCAGATTGATACTTCCACGCGGTGAGGCACCATAACTGATCAGATCTTTAAGTTCTGCCAAGTTGAATTTTTCTGGATAACGGGTCGCAAAAATAATGTCCAAAATATATTTTTCAATCTTTTCGTCCATATAGATAGACTGTACCGCTTCACGAGCTTTTAAGATTTGATCTAAACTGACAACCTGATTAATTTGGGCAAAATTATTTTGTAAATTTTGACGGATGATCTGCTGCTCTTCATTCACTTGTGGATAATCGATCACTACTTTGAGCATAAAACGGTCTACTTGCGCTTCCGGTAGCGGATAAGTTCCTTCCTGTTCAATGGGGTTTTGCGTAGCCATAACCAAAAAAGGCTCGTCCAGTTTAAAAGTGGTATCCCCAATCGTTGTTTGGCGCTCTTGCATCGCTTCCAGAAGAGCTGACTGGACTTTAGCCGGTGCACGATTAATCTCATCTGCAAGGATGAAATTGGCAAAAATGGGTCCTTTCTTAATGTGAAAATCGTTTTCCTTGACACTGTAAATCATAGTTCCGATAACATCGGCAGGAAGTAGGTCTGGTGTAAATTGAATACGGCTAAAACTACCATGAACAGCTTTAGAAAGGGTGTTAATGGCTAAAGTTTTAGCCAAACCGGGAACTCCTTCCAATAAAATATGTCCATTTCCCAAAAGTCCTATCAAAAGTCGCTCAACCATGTTTTTTTGACCGACGATAACTTTGTTCATTTCCATCATCAACAAGTCCATAAAGGCAGATTCCTGTTGAATTTTTTCGTTTAATGCTTGAATATCAACATTTGTAGTTTGCTCCATAATATACTATGTTTATTTAAGTCATTTTTAGGCTACGCAAGATGCAAAATAGCCCAAAATACAAGTGTTAAAATGCGGTTAAAAGCAGAAAATGTCATTCACAATTTGAATAAATTAAGATTTTTTTTTAAAAAGTTGGTTGAAAATTAAAAAGGGAAGCCAATATTGACTTCCCTTTTTTGCGGTCTGGACGGGACTCGAACCCGCGACCCCATGCGTGACAGGCATGTATTCTAACCAGACTGAACTACCAGACCATTTTAAAGTGGGTGCAAATATATATCCAAGTATTGAATTGACAAAATATTTTTTAATTTACTCTCTCAGAAATTATTTGATCCGAACTTTTTAAAGGGTTTAATATAATAAACTCTATACGTCTATTAGCGAGGTGTTGTTTTTCTGTACACTTATTTTCGGTATTACAAGGTATTATTGGAGAATCACAACCCATTCCGTGGGCTTTTAATCTATCTGGGGCAATATCATTAGAACATAAATATTTTTTCACAAAAGCAGATCGTTTCTGAGTTAAGTCAATAGCATATTCCTTTGGTGTCCTGCAGTCTACATAAGAATTTATTGACACTTCCAATTCCGGATTTGCATTTAGCATAGCGATTAAATCTTCTAACACCTTTGCAGATTGCTCATCAAAATAATATTCATCCCATCCAAAATACAATTGAGGTAGATCTATTAGATTTAATCCTTTTATTGATTTAATAGGAATACCTCTAGGTTCTATAAAAGGTCTAAAACACTTCTCTTCATTATTTTTATTAATAGGATTTAAGTAGACTTTGAAATAATCTGGCATACCAGTATTTTTATACTTTAATTTCTTAAATCTAACGTTATAATCCTGATGTCCGGTTTTTAAAAAAAATTCATGGCCAACAGGAATTTGCATGTCAAAAAAACCATTCTCATTAGTTTTATATGTCGCTATTGGTGTTTTACTAACATCATAAAAAACCTCTATAAAAGCATCACTAATTGTTTTAAACTCGACCCCATCAATAATATAACCGGTTACTCTCTTGAAATTTAGATTATTATTACTCTTGACTGGTTCTTCTCCTTTATCCTTGTCAAAAATCATCTCATCAACAAGCCTATGGTTGATGGGTTTATTATAAGTGAATATATTATGAGCGAGTAAATTTTGGGTATAGGAGTAAATAAGTAAAATAAATATTAATAATTTCATTTTACTTAAATTATTTAGGTTGAAAAATCGCGCAAAATTAATATTTTTTTATAAAAACTTATTTAGTTTTGTAAAAACTTTCATCGTATACAATGCCATCATTAACCAGTAGCTTTGTACTATCTAATTCTATCATGATAAAAAACCGTATCGTGATGCCACCTATGGTAAATTATCAGGCAACAGAAGCGGGTCAGTCTACAAAGTTTCATGAGATACACTACGGCGCACGCGCACTGGGTGGTGTGGGTCTTATCATTGTAGAAGCTACAGCCGTAAACAAGTATGGACGCTTGAGTTTAGGGGATTTGGGATTGTGGGACGAGCATCAGATTACAGGGCACCAAAAAATTGTACATACCTGCCATGAATTTAACAGTAAAATAGGCGTCCAACTGGCACATGCCGGTAGAAAAACACCTCCGAATGTAGCGCAAAGTGTGGCACCCAGCCCCTTACAGTTTTCAGAACTATATGAGTTACCTCAAGAACTGAGCATTCCGGAAATACAAGCTTTGCAGTCCGATTTTGTTCAAGCTGCTTTACGTGCCGAAAAAGCAGGTTACGACCTTATTGAACTCCATGCGGCCCATGGATATTTGATCAACTCTTTTTTGTCTCCACTCACCAACCACAGAACCGATCAATATGGTGGTTCTTTTGAAAACCGGATACTTTTTTTGGTGGAGATTATAGATCTTATTAAAGAACAAACCCCAATTCCCGTTGGGGTTCGTATTTCTGCCAGTGAATGGACAACGGGCGGTTGGGATATTAAAGATAGCATCAAATTAACCAACCAATTGGAAGGGAAAATTGCCTA
>JANTFO010000068.1 GCA_024763365.1 Flavobacteriaceae bacterium | reverse complement strand
ACTTCACTCGTCATTGCCCACCGCTTATCTACTATCCAAAAAGCTGATAGGATTGTAGTGATGAAAGAAGGTAAAATCATTGAAGAAGGCACACACCAAGAACTCATCGCGAAAAAAGGCACCTATAAAATGCTTGTGGACATGCAGGAGTTGTAAGTGGAGGATTATAAAAGTGAAAAGTGAAAAGTAAGAAATCAGTATCTATCGAATAGGTATATTATGACAGTCATAAAATAACTTTTGCACCTTTCTTTAAATTGACTTTTAACATTTTAGCATGCATTTTTTAATATATTTGAATCTGGATTAAATAATTTGGACGGTGTTCTAAGTTTATCAATCCTAAAACTAACTTCAAAACTAAAGTATGTTTTTACCACAAAGATATATCTATAGCACGCTATTGTTCACTTTTATGAGCACTGCTGTTTTCTCCCAAAACTCAGTCCTATCTGAACCTCAAAAGGATATTATAGATATTGCCCATGAACAACTCTTTGCTGTGATAAATAAAGATCAAAATACCGTTTACGTGGTCAATTTCTGGGCTACCTGGTGCCAGCCCTGTGTGGAGGAACTACCTGATTTTATGGAAGTCAACAAGCATTTTGCCAAAGATGAAAATTTCAAAATGTATTTGGTAACGCTGGATTTTGCCCGAAAGAAAAAAGAACTGGTCATACCTTTTATCCAAAAAAACGACATCAGAGCCGAAGTTTTATTACTCGATGACAATAAAAGAATGAACACCTGGATATCTCTTATTGATAAATCCTGGAGCGGCGCCCTACCAGCCACACTGATCTATAAAAACGGAAAAAGCCTTTTTTTCAAAGAAGGAAACATGGATAAAAACGAACTTATTACACAAATTTCTAAACACTTATAACATGAAAAAACTACTGATCTTATTAGTTGCCGGCTTATTTTTTGTAAGCTTCACCAACCCAAAAATCTCCACCTCAAAAGGTTATGACATAGGAGACAAAGCCACCGATTTTGAACTCAAAAACGTGGATGGCAAGATGGTCTCACTCGCCGATTATACAGAAGCTAAAGGCTTTATCGTCATCTTTACCTGTAACCACTGTCCCTACTCTATTGCTTATGAGGACCGTATCATAGCCCTGCAAGATGAATTTGGCCCTCAAAACTATCCTGTCATTGCCATCAACCCGAATGACCCCGAAGTAAATCCTAAAGACAGCTTCGAACTTATGAAAGTAAGGGCTACAGAGAAGCAGTTTAATTTTCCTTACCTTTTTGACGAAGGCCAAAAGATATTTCCACAATACGGAGCGACCAGAACACCTCATGTATATGTACTTAACAAAGAAAATGGGGAAAACATCGTACGATATATCGGTGCCATAGACAACAACCATGCTGATGCTAATGATGTAAGTGAATACTATGTAAAAGATGCCGTTAATGCACTCATCAAAGGCGAGAAAGTGAAAACGGATGTGACTAAAGCCATAGGTTGTTCTATTAAAGTGAAAAAGTAAAACTTTACAAAAAATATCTTTTTAAAATATTTCTGACTGAAGTGGAGTAACTTCTCCCAAAAAGGTTTAGATGTACTAATAAATAATATAATTGGTACAGATCAATTTGTTCTTTGTAGTAGATTGGTTTTGGGTTTATCTCAAAGTAGGCATCGTAAAATGAAGGGGTAAATCCGCCAAAGAGTTTACTCATGGCTATATCAACCAGACCATGACCAAAATAAACTGATGGATCTATCAACCAGGCTTTGCCAAGGGTGTCAAATAAAAAATTTCCGCCCCACAGGTCACCATGAATCAATTGTGGTTTGGCATCATATAAATAAGTTACACATACTTCTTTAAGCCTATCTATAGAAGGTATCTCATCGGCTGATAAAAGATTTTTTTGTAAAGCCAATTGCAACTGCACTTGCAACCTTTCATGGGCATAAAACTCTGGCCAGTTTGTATGTGGTGTATTATACTGTACCAAATGCCCAATAAAATTATCATTTGCCCAACCAAAGAATTCATTTGTAAAGCTATGCAGTTTGGCCAGATCATGTCCAAACTTTTTCCAATCCTCATGACGAGGTGAACCGGATTGAACGTATTCCGTCACCAAAATGGCTATGCCTTCAAACTCGCTGAGATAAAAAACTTCAGGGACTGCAATGCTGTTGGTATTTTTGATGTAATCCAAAGCCTGCTTTTCACTTTGGAACATGCCCATCGCTTCGCTCCCTGTATGTATTTTAACGAGATAGTTTTGCGTTCTCGTCCCTACTTTATAAACAGATGAAATATCCCCACCCGATAGCGGAGTAAGATTTTGCACTTGCTCACCAATGACATGAGCTATATGTTCCCGGAGTGAATTAGTCACTCTGAACAGGTGTTAATCCCAGATCAATACCTTTTTGAAGCATATATTGATAAGAAGCTTCATACTCATTGGGAATTTCTCCATCAAGAATAGCATTTTTAATGGCCTCCTTGATGATGCCAATTTCTTTGGAAGGCCTTAAATTAAAAGTTTTCATGATCAACTCCCCACTAATGGGTGGTTGAAAATTTCTAATACGGTCACGTTCCTCAACTTCTACTATTTTATCACGAACCAGCTTAAAATTGTGGTGGTATTTTTGATAGCGCTTGGCATTCTTGGTCGTGATATCTGCCTCACATAAGGTCATCAGGGATTCTATGTCATCACCCGCATCAAAAACCAATCTACGTACTGCAGAATCAGTAACTTCGCCTACAATGTCTATGGGACGTGAACTCATAGAGACCATCTTCTGAACAAATTTCATCTTGTCATTCAGGGGCATTTTTAAGCGTTTAAAAAGCCTGTAAACCATCTTGGAGCCCACATACTCATGTGCGTGAAATGTCCAGCCTACACCTTTGATAAATTTCTTAGTTCGGGCTTTGCCTATATCGTGTAATAAGGCTGCCCAACGCAACCACAGATCATCGGTATTTCGGGCAATATTATCCACTACTTCCAGGCTGTGGTAAAAGTTGTCTTTATGACGTTCCCCTTCTATTTCATCCACACCTTTGAGGGCAGTTAACTCGGGGAGGAAATAAACTAACAAACCTGTTGACTCCAATAATTTGAATCCTACCGAAGGTTTAGGACTTTCCAGTATTTTGTTGAGTTCCGTAACTATACGTTCCGGTGTGATGATTTTAATACGATGGGCATTGTCTTTGATAGCTTGTAAAGAAGCCTCTTCAATGCTAAAACCCAGTTGTGATGCAAAGCGTATAGCGCGTAGCATACGCAGGGGATCATCAGAATAGGTGATATCAGGGTCTAATGGGGTGCGGATTACTTTATTTTTCAAATCTGTCATTCCATCAAAGGGATCGACAAAAGCCCCAAAATCTGTTTCATTTAAACTTAAGGCCATGGCATTGATGGTAAAATCACGTCGCCTTTGGTCGTCTTGTAAAGTACCGGGCGTCACGTGGGGATTCCGGCTATCTATGGCATAGGATTCCTTACGGGCACCCACAAATTCTAATTCCATAGCTTCATGTCTCAGCATGGCAGTCCCGTAGGTTTTAAAGACTTGTACTTTGGGCTTTTGAGGAAGTAATTTAGCTACTTCTTTAGCCAGCTTTATACCATCACCTACACAAACCACATCTATATCCACAGGTTTTTTTCGCTGTAATAGCAGATCACGTACAAAACCACCTATCACATAAGTTGGATAATCCAATTGGGCTGCGGCATGCGCTATACTTTTAAAAACCGGATGTGTTAAAGCTTCCCTATAAAAAATCTTTTGAGACATACTATGCTCTTATTATTTCAAATTCCCCCGTATCGGTTAATTTCACAATTCTCGAAGAAGTTTGTTTCCCTCTATCAGTGGGCAAATGTAAAATATAATCTACAGATGTTTTAAGCTGTGTTGAGATATCCTCAAAGTTTTTAGGTGTAGGCGCTCCACTGATATTAGCGGAAGTCGACACGATGGGCTTGCCAAAACTCGTAATCAATTCAGCAATCACCGGATGCTGTACAATGCGGATGGCTATACTTCCATCCTCAGCTATCACATTGGATGCCAGATTTTTGGCTTTTGAGTAAATGACTGAGGTAGGTTTTTCAGACTGGGCTAAATAGGGTCTGACACTTTCCGGAATAGCTTCCACGTAGTCTGCTAACATCTCAAAAGAATCGACCAGTATCACCAGGCTTTTACTTTCTGTACGATTTTTGAGCTTATAGATACCGGCAACGGCTTTTTCATCTGTCGCATCACAACCTATGCCCCAAACCGTATCTGTAGGATACAGTAAACTTTTACCGGAATTCAATATTAATAAGGCTTCTGATAAATTTTGTGTCTGTTTTTGATAAATATTTTTTAAGGCCAAATGCCTTTGCCACATCATTTCTGCACTTTTACGGGCTATCAACAAACCCGCCGAACCATCGAGAAAACCAAATTTGATGAAATAATGCCTGATAAACCTAAAACCGCCTTTTAACAAGTATTTAAAAGCATCCGGTTTTTTCCCGACCTTATAAAGTTCTTTCGCCCTAAGTTTAGCATATAAGTGCATACGCTGTGAAAAATCATGGGCATTTTCATAGGTATAATGCAGTAGCGGTTCTTTCAACATCCCTATACTGCCATCACATTGAATCTCTTCATGCACCAACCGCCCATCATACCGGGCCTTGCGGCGATCAAACAAGCGAATCACTTTGTCGTGTTGCCAGCCACTGTATTTTACCTCCTTTTGTCCGATAAAATTTCTTCTTTTAATCCAATAAGCATCCTGCATGTCCTCTTGAGATAATGTGAACTGCAATTCTTGTATCAATGCATCAGTGAGTCGCTCGTCGGCGTCTAACAAAAATATCTTGTCATATTGGGCTTTATCTATCGCAAAATTCTTTTGCTTGGAAAAATTGTCAAACTTCCTACTTAATACCCGGGCTTTATATTTTTTTGCTATAGCAACTGTTTGATCGGTACTCTCAGAATCTATAACCAGCACTTCATCGGCAAAATGCACATTTTTGAGGGCTGCTTCAATATTTTTTTCCTCGTTATAAGTGGGTATGATTACTGTGAGTGGTTCTCTGACTGTATTTTTCGATTTAGTATCTTTTGTTTTCATCAAATCACGTAATTGATTAATCCAAAACTTACTTGTGCTTCTGTTTTAAATTCCAAAGTTTGATATACCGGATAAAGATACCGTAAGATTGCACTCCGGCAAAAATAAAACCTTGAAAGCCATCTAAAAATCCTAACTGAAAAATGTAATGTTTCAAAAACCGGAAAGGGGGCTTGAACACGGTTTTGAGAAAGAGGAATCTGTTCTTTTGGCCGGCAATCTCTTTGGCTTTAAGCCCTGCGTAAAAAACTTGAGTTTTGATAAAACCGTCTAAATCTTTCTGTGAATGGTGATACAATTTATTTTTGAGGAGTTTGGTTTTACCATTTACACGCAGCTGTTCATGTACTAATTTACCATCGTATTGTGCCTGTTGCTTGTTGAAAACCCTGAGCACCTTTTTGGTACGAAAACTACCAAAACGCATGAATCTTCCCAAAAAATGATATTTCATTTTCATGCTATAAGCAGACACTTCTGCTTGTGAATTCAAGACTTCCAAAATTTCACTTTGTAAAGCACTTCCTATTCTCTCATCTGCATCAATAAAAACTACCCAATCGTGTTGTGTTTGTTGAATGGCATGGTTCTTCTGGTTGGAAAAATTATCAAAAGTTCTAACAAAAACCTTAGCCCCTAAGCTCTTGGCCAATGGGACTGTTTGATCGGTACTTTCAGAATCGATAATGAGCACCTCATCGGCAAAACTCAAATTTTCAATCACACCCTTAATATTCCTTTCCTCATTTAAAGTCGGTACGATCGCGGAAATTTTCACATGACCGTTGAATCCCTCTTTCGTATTAATCGTAGCCGTTTCACGATATACAGAAAGGGTTTCTTTTCCTAACTTCTCCAGTGAATGATTCTCTTTCACAAAATCATAAGCTTTTTCGACAATTTTTTGTTTTAAGCTCTGATCGTTTAAGATCAAAAAAGCGTTTTTAGCCAAGTCGGCTACATCGCCAACAGATGAAAGTAAACCGGTCTTTCCATGCACGATCAATTCTTCTACCCCACCACATCGCGTACTAACTACCGGCACTTTATGTAAAAAGAAATCTAAAATTGTTGAACCCAAACCTTCTGAAGTTGAGGTAAAAAGCAAGAGATCCAATTGCGGAATCAACGCGTTGATATCTTTGATAAAGCCGGTTAAAATAATATGATCTGTAAGGCCTTGACGCGCAATATAATGCTCAATATTAGCTCTTTCATCTCCTTCACCCACGATCAAAAAACGTAATTTAGGATTCTTTTGCAGCATGAGTTTGGCCGTATCTATAAAAGTGATATGATCTTTTTCACGGCTTAAAGCTGCAATATATCCTACGATCTGATAGGATTCCGGAATATTATAGGTTTTTTTAAGCGGATGCTCCGGAATATTACTAATCAATTTATCGGTATCTATACTATCGTAAATCACACTTATGGGTAAATCACTATAGGTGTTATGCACCACTTCTGCCACCTTCTTTGATATACAGATGATCTTTTTGATATGTGGATGCGTGTATTTGTAAGCCGTAAGCCTTGTTTTCTTTATGGGAAAGATCACCCGGCGCGTCACCAAAATTGGAATATTATTTTTATAAATAGTTGCTGCTGTCACGGCATAGGTTTGGGCTTTCGAATCATGGGCATGGATATGGGTAATCTGGTGCATATCACAGATATCCCTGATCTTTTTAGCCCAGCTCATACTGAAACCTCCCGCTTTTTGAAGACCGTATAAATGAAAATCCTTTTCACGGGCAAAATCTGCTAAAGGTGCTTGATCCGGACATAATAACACCTGATATACCGACTCTTTTTCCAGAGCTTTCATCAAATTGGCTACCTGACGCTCTCCTCCACGCCAGGTATCGGGAGATGATATATGTAATATTTTAAACATCCATTAATTCCTTATACAAATCCATCATTTGTCCGGCAATCACCTCATCGTTAAAACGCTGTACATAAGCATAGGATTGCTCGATCCTGATTTGGGTATCTACCGGTTTATCTCTAATTTCTTTAATAGTCTCTACCAGCTCATTAACATCATGGGGATTACGTAAATAGAAAGAATTGGGACCACCTGCCTCCGGAAAACAACTACCGGAACTGGTGATCACAGGTGTTTTGCTATACATGGCTTCTATAATAGGAATGCCAAAACCTTCAAAAATACTCGGATAAACGAATATTTCGGCCAACTGATACAGCATAGCGATCTCCTCCATACTTAGTTTTGTCAAGAATCGGATTTGCTTACCCAGCTGCTTTTCCGCAATATAAGCTTGTATCTTTTCGTGGTATTCGTCACCACTACCCACCACAACCAGATGATCTCCGGTTTGTTCTACTGCTTTGACTAGTGTCATCAGATTTTTACGTTCTATCACCGAACCTACATTAAGAATAAAACTGACGGGTAAATCGTATTTTTCGACTAAAGCCTGCTGTACAGCCACCTTCGGTTCCTCTTTAAAAGCACTATGGCAACCTTGATAGATCACTTTAATTTTTTCGGGGTCAATTTTTAGGAAATCGACTATATCCCTTTTGGTTTGAGCACTGATTGCCACGACCACATCTGCTTTTTCAGCGGCATATTTGGCTTTTTTGACATAAATTTTCCTATCTATGGCTTTGTATAGTTTTGGGTATCTAACATAGATCAAATCGTGAACGGTCAGTACGGTTTTAATGTTAGTTTTGTGGATACCATAAGGCAACTCTCCCGTAAGGCCGTGGTAAATAGCAACCTGATCTTTTTTGAGATCCTTAACCATGCCTCTCGACCGCCATACGCCGGAAAAAGTCTGACACATAAAATCACAGGGCAGTTTTTCTATGAGAATCTCCCCATCTACTTTCAAGCGGTTAAGTTTAGAGGGCTTTGGGTTATACAGCAAATACTTATTATCGGGATAATACGCACTTAATATACGTACCAGATCCCGACTGTAATTTCCCAAACCGGTAGTATTGTGAAAAATGCGCTTGGCGTCGTAGCCTATGTTCATAAATCGTTGAGGTAGGTTAATGATTATTGACTTATAAGTTTTCTGAGACAAAAATACCAAAAATTAACGGAGCTTTATGCAAGATCTCTTTAGCACATTTGTAATTGAATTCGGGTAATTATTTTATTTTTGTTTTTTTTGTAATTGCAAAGCCTCTTAAACCTTGATCAAAATAAACCAATGAAACTTACTCTCATTATTTCATACTATAAAGATTTGAGCAGTCTTAAGCTCATCTTAGGCGCTTTGAATAAGCAAAGTTGTATGGATTTTACGGTGATTATATCTGAAGATGATGCCAACGAGGAAACAATCAACTTCATCAAGGATAACCGGCATTTGTATCATTTTAGCATAGCACATCTATATCAAAAGAAAGACGATGGATTTAGAAAAAATATGATGCTCAACAGATCCGTGAAAAGCAGCCCAACGGACATGATTGCTTTTATTGATGGGGATTGTATTCCACACAAGCATTTTGTCAAGGAATATATTAAGCATTTAAAACCCGGTTATATCTTTTTCGGAAGACGAGTTTTCTTAGGGAAAGAGGTAACCGAAAAGATTAAGACTCATGATAAAAAGCCTCAAATCAATTTCTGTTCCTTGTTGTTTACCGATTCCAGAAAAATTAAAGAAGGTATTTACAATCCCTGGTTTTCTCTGGCAGACCCCATTAAAAATAAAGGTTTAATAGGATGTAATTGGGGGATCATGAAACGCGAATTGGAAGCCGTCAACGGTTTTGATGAGGATTACATCTTGCCCGGCACCGGTGAAGACACCGATATAGAATGGCGGCTCAGAGCCAATGGGCTACAAATGAAACCCATGAAAAATAAAGCCATTGTCTATCACCTACATCATGAAACGACGCGTTCTGATGAGATCAACAGGGTAAATCATAAAATGTTAGCGGATAAGAAAAAGGCCAATAAGGTTTACTGCTCTAATGGACTTGAGAAAGAATAAAAGGAAAAAATGAATGCCCTATAAACCTTTATAAACAGCTATCTAAAATGTTTTTCTTTCTTTTTATTGCTTATCAAAAAAATAAACAAAAAGGACAGTCTGAATGAAGCTTCCACCCACCTCAAAAGAATAAAAATCATCTATCAATGATGGCGCTATGGATTTTCCTTAGCGATATTTGTCTTTACAACCTGAGTTCAACCGAAGTGGAGAAATCTTTTTTATAGAGATGTCTCCCCTGAAACAAGGTCAGGGTCGACATCACAGTAGTAAAGTCAACCGATGACTCAGAGTCAGCCGATGACTTGTCATTTTTCCGTATTTTTACCCCGGAAAAAGTAGTCCACACCCAATGAAGCTATTGCAGGATTTATGGTTTACACTCAAAAAGAACAAGGCCCGTTATTACCTGGCACATTACTGGCAATACCTGTGGCATTTTCTCCCCAAAAGAGCACACTTTGAAGCCTACTACGCTTCTCTATCTAAAGCCGAACAAAAATACGTGGACGAGCGGGTGGCTTATTACTGCAAACTACAAGATCAGTTCAGGCC
This sequence comes from Flavobacteriaceae bacterium, assembly GCA_024763365.1. Taxonomy (GTDB): domain Bacteria; phylum Bacteroidota; class Bacteroidia; order Flavobacteriales; family Flavobacteriaceae; genus DQTL01. The sequence goes on along the minus strand of JANTFO010000068.1, from coordinate 22 downwards.
CTCTCCCCAAGCGGAAAGCATA
>JANTFO010000067.1 GCA_024763365.1 Flavobacteriaceae bacterium | reverse complement strand
AGCTTCTTTCTGAAGTCGTATTTTTTCTTGTTTTTCAGCCTCTAATTTGGCTAGTCTTTCTGTTTCTTTCTTGCGTTCAGCTTCAATTTTAGCTAGTCTCTCAGCTTCTTTCTGAAGTCGTATTTTTTCTTGTTTTTCAACTTTCAGTTTCTTTGCTTTTTCCAATTCAACTTGTTCTTCAACATTTTTGTTTATTTCAGATAGTTTTAAGCGTCTTTCTTCAACTTCTAATTTTCTCGCTTTTGCTCTTTCTTGAATAGCAGCAGCCAAGATTTGTTTTTTTTCTAATCTAGCTTTTATTTCAGCTTCTTTTTTACGACGGTTCTCTGCATTTAATCGTTGTATTTCTTCACGTTCTTTCTTAGCCAAAGCCATTTTTTTTTCATTTTCATCAATTCTATTTTCTTTTTTTCTTATTCTATCTGTCTTTTTTTTAGAAACATTTTCATGTATTCTTTTCTTTACATTTTCTTCTTCTAATTTTTGAACTGCAATTTGTTCTTTAAGTATAGTATACTTCTTGATACGAATTCTTTCTTCATCTTTTTCTCGAGTATATAAGTGTTCAACTGCTTGATCCATAAGATCTAATTCATTTTTATATGCATTATTTTCCAATTTTATAGATTCAATAGCTTTAGCCTCCGGTGATGATGCATTGACTGGTTTTACATCTACAAGTAACTGCACAGTTTCTTTTTCTTCTTTTGTATTACAATACACAAAAATTTTTCTCTTTTGTTTATTAGTTACATTGATCGAGTTAAAAACAACATTAAATTCATTTACTTCACCAATATTTATAGGTGTTTTTTTCCAACCGCTAAGAATGGTACAATCTTCTTCAGGTTCTATGCTACTAATGATTAATGGAGATTTACCCGTGTTAGTAAAACTGTAGGTTGTTATTATCATTTCTCCTTGTTCTATTTGACCGAGATCATGGATTGAATTTTGAAAAGTAATAATAGGTGGGAGGGGGTGACTTTCTTTTGTATCTTTTTCTTGTGAAAAAAAACGGGTAGTTTGTAGAACTAATAGGAGCAGTACGGCAATTCTAAATTTTTTCATTTCTTCCCTTTTTTAATCAAAATTCAAAATAATCAATAAAAAATAGGGTAATAAATTAAGATATAACAAATATAGTAAAAAAACAGTTAAAAGGTATTGTTAAATAATTATCTCGGGAGCATTAGGTGATATTGACAATTATTATATACACAACGACAAATTATCGTTTTTTTTATTTTTAAAAAGGCTCTTAGAAATGCGTAGCATTCACGAACACACCCATAAATAATATGAATTTGGTGTCAGTAATGACTTATTTAAATAAATCTTGATAGTTGTACTGAATATCGTGTTTATAGTGATGTATTCAATGAATAGAGAATTGCACACAGATGTTGATAGAAAGTAGAATGATGAAATCGTTGTCAACTATTTGACATAATATAGTTATGGTTTTTTTATTGTAAAGATTTCTCTATTATGAAATAGGCACTAAGATGCCGTGATTTCCTTTAACATAATTGTTGACGATATAATCACTACCGGATTATATCTACAATTATGTAAATTAGTCGCTACCGCTCCTAACCGGAAATCACTATATAAAAAGAACTATAATATATATTATGTTAAATAGAAAAGTTATATGTTTTATTTAGTGTACAACTGCTATCCTCCACTAATATAACTATTGAACCATTTTTCTAAGCGGTATGGCAAGGTTAACACCTTCTTTGACGAAGCGTTTGTGAACACTTTCCCTAAGAATGGCTTTATTGGAAAATTCATTGGTTGGACCGTCTATCCAAACATAAGCTCTTAAATGAATCACAGATTCTTTGGTGTTGATCACAAATACTTTTACTTTAGGTATACCTTCAGCAATATCTTTATCAGATCTTCTATCAATGATGTGTGGTAGTTTATCGGCTTCCTCTTGTATGATCTTTCTAGCCAAGTCGATATCGGCGTACATGCCTACAATAAAGTTGTTGAATGTCAGCACTTTAGAGTCCTCAATTGAATGATTTAAAATGGATTCCTTACTGATGATCGAATTTGGAATGATCAAACGCTTGTTTTCAAAATTGTTGATGATGGTATGCCTTAGGCTTAAATTAGTAACTATACCCAGACGCTGATCGTCAAGTTTAATATAATCCCCTATCCTGAATGGCCTGAAAATAACGATAAAAAGACCGGCAACTAAGTTGGCTATCGCTGATTGTGCCGCAAAACCAATGATGGCAGCAAAGATTCCTGCACTGGAGAATATCAAAATAGCCCTGCTGCGTAATACAGGGATGGTATAAATGATATAAAATATGGCGATAAGCCCGAGAACTATCTTTACAGAGGAACGTATGAATAAATATGTCAACTTGTCCTCATCCTGGACCCTGGTGGTCAATATTTTTTTTAATATAAATCTGATTACTCTGGATAACAACCAGGTAACGAAAATTACAATTATGACAAATGCCATTATTTCCCAAAAAGTATCAATCTTTTGGGAATTAAGTATTGAAAACATACTGGAAAAGTCTTAGAAAATTGCTATAACTCTCTGAATATTAAATGCATCAATCGTTTTTTATCATTGATGCTTTCCTCTAAGGAAATCATAGTTTCGGTACGATAGACACCGTGTATTTCATCAATTTGGAAAATGATTTCTTTAGCATGTTGTGTGCTTTTTGCCCTGATTTTACAGAAAATATTGTATTTACCGGCAGTAATATAAGCGATGGTTACAAAAGGTATTTTCCGTAGGTCTTCGATTACATCTTTGGTAACAGAGGTTTTATCTAAATATACACCTATATGAGCTATAAAGGCATAGCCCATTTTTTGATAGTCTACGATTAGGGTTGAACCTTTGATAATTCCTTCTTCCTCCATTTTCTTTACGCGAACATGGATTGTACCGGCAGAAACTTGCAATTTTTTTGCGATATCTGTAAAAGGAGTCCTGGCATTCTCAATGAGTGTGTCTAAAATTTGATGATCAATATCATCCATTACATATTTTTTCATTTTTTTGGATTTATAAAATAATTAGCTCGAAAACGCAAAAGTAATACATATTTCACAATTTTAACTATAATAAATTAGAAATTTCTTAAGAAATGTTTCAAAATCGATTTTTTTAACATTTATTTCGGAATGAAAAAGCATTTTTTTCAATGCTTTCCCTAAAATAATATCCTCTTTCACTATTTTTTTAACAATCTTTCCGTTTTCTAAAACGTTTTCTAAACGAACACCCATATTTTCTAATGATTTTTCAAAAAAGACATCTTTTATTTTAAGATCATAATAATTTTTTTTGTTGAGTGGAATAGTAAAGTATTTATCCGGATCAGGGAGTTCTTGTTTACTAATATTCTCTAAAGCACTGACCAATGCTAAAAAATGATACTTTCTAATAAATTCCCGTTCATTATCTCCTTTAATATGTCCCGACTCTATTAATATGGTAGGAATTTCCTGACTTTGTACATAATCGCCAAAACAATTCTTACAATAAGTATCATTATAACGGCCAATATGTCCGGGCATATAAGCTTCTAAAACTTCTTTCATCACAACAATAACTTTCATAGCCTCTACTCTACTCTTTGTCAGGCTTTTATCACTATCAGAAGCGGGAGACAGAAAAGACATACTGGCTACCTTATCACTACCGGATACACTATAATAAGAGGTTTGATCATGCAGGTTAAAAGCAAAATCCGGTTTCAATTCTTTGAGCTGTGTATGTAATACTTGGGCCTCTTTTGTAGCTAAATTTACTGCATCCCTATTCAAATCAATGCCTAAAGCGTTTTCACGTGTATAGCGTTCTGATCCATCAGGATTTAGCATCGGAATGATATGTATAGTGCAGGCTTTTAAAATTTGTTGGGCTAATGCATTTTCAGTATCTAAGAGAAAATGAAGCAGATCAAAAATACTCTTAGTTGCCGTACTTTCATCACCATGCATCTGTGACCACATCAATATCTGTATTGGTCCATCACCAATATTGATATTATAAATAGGTCTATTTTCTTCGGATAAACCTAAAACTTGAACCGGAAGCCTATTTTCTAGTTTTTTAATAAGTGGATACACAGCACTTGGCCTTATCCATAATCCGCCTAATTCCTGTTCTAAATATTTTTGATACCAAATATCCCAGTCTCGCATAGTTATAATTTTTACAAATGTAAATTATTATGAGTTTACATATGTATACCTAATTAAACACTTAAATGTATAGATAACTAAACAACATTATCCAAATTTATGACACTTGTAAACCCGTGAATTTACCATATAGATATAATCAATAATATAAATATAAAATACTAAATACCAGTTTAATAAAATATAGCATTTAAACTAAATATTAAAGTAAAATACCATAATGTTGTTTAATAAAATTATATATGTTACATTTGTAATATCATAAATGTTCCTTTATTGCCCATAAACCGTTTACAATGATAAACAAAGATGCCTTTGCGCAAAGACTCTTGGATTTTCTGTCACAGAAAGAAATGAATGCTTCTACCCTAGCAGATAGATTAGGCATTCAACGTTCCGGGATTTCTCATATTCTTTCAGGACGTAATAATCCCAGCTTAGATTTTGTAATGAAGTTTTTACACGCTTTTCCGGAGGTTAGCTTTGAATGGCTTATCTATGGTAAAGAAAACTTAATCAATGTTGATAACACAAAGCTCGTTAACGCCACCCCTGATCTATTTAATCAAGAACAAAGAAAACCGAAAACTGAGGAACAAATAAAAGAAGAAAGCAGAGAAAGTTTGTCTAAAAAATTGCTTAAAACCCTCCTGCTCTATGATGATGGTAGTTTTGAGGTGTATGAATAAAATACGCCCGACGCGGAACATCGGGGTATTGAACCTATTCCAGCCGCTTTTTGGTTTTTACCCTCTGCGAATGAACTATTCTAATAATTTAGCCAATCCCTGTTTCGCTATCAGAATTAGTTCCTCCTTCTGGCTATTGTCACTTTTTTGTTGAAAATCAACAATTCTTTGTAACAGGCTGATAGCCAATTTGTCAACATCATATTTTTTATATCGAATTCCCTTTTTTACAAGGTCATCCGTAAGGTTTTGGATAGCTTCTTTATTGTTGCTGCCTCCTACCCACTGAAAGATCTCCTCAAAATGATCTTTATAGTATCGGGAATAATTATCTGTAAATAAGATCTTTATAAAGTGTTTGGCGATGAAGGCCAATTGTGATTCATCCTTCTCATTCATATAGATTCTTGTCAATAAGACCGAAAGATCTTCACGCGCTACTGCTGTTAATTGTTTGATTTGATTAAGCGCTGTTGGTTTATCCAACTCATAGAGCGATAGTATAGCATTCTCTTTCAAAGCATATGAGGTTTCCTCTATACCTCTTTCAAAAAGTGGTTTATAAACAGGGTCTATCAATTTACCCAACAATCCTATTGCGGCTCCTCTTACCAGGGTTTTTGGATCTTTGACAGCCAATGTCTCCACCTTTTTGATCGTTTCTTTTTTATGGTATTTATTAGCTAAATCAAGGTTCTCCAATACCTGAATTCGTATTTTGTAATAAGGGTCGTTTAAAGCTTTAGCTAAAGTTTTAAATACCTCTTTATCAGTCTGATACTTTAATAAATATGCAATGGCTTCTTTTCTATCTTGATATAGTTTTGCATTTTCATACTGAAAAATATATTGCTTCAAATTTTTGGAAGCATCTGTGATCTCAGCCAAAAGTCCATGATCAGCATTGATTAAGATCAAATCGGGTTTATTGGAGTAATTAAAAGTAAAATGATGTATCTTTTTATTCAATTCTACTTGATGCCGGGCTACTTTCCCGCTTTCATAGACCTCTATTTGTAAGGGCATATTAGCGATTTTGCCTCCCTGATAGAGATTGAGCTCTACTTGATGTAAATCCTCATTAAATTGATAGTCAACTTTGATCTCAGGATGACCGTGTCCATAAAACCATTGATTAAAAAATGAGTTTAAGTCTCTGCCTGTAACTTCCTCAAAAACAAGTCTTAAGTGTTCTACTTCTGTAGCTTCAAAGGCATAATCTTTAAGGTATAATGTCAGGGCTTTAAAAAAGGCTTCTTCACCAACATATTGACGTAACATGTGTAAGATCAAAGCGCCTTTTTGATAGCTCACGGCATCAAAAACATCATATCTGTGTGTATATTGATAACGTACCAGATTCTTTTCTTCGTTATTCCCGCTTAGATAATCGTTCTTAAATTTCAATAAATGAGCATCTGCATGATCTTGTCCATATTTATATTCACGCCATAAATATTCACAATAAGTGGCAAAAGACTCATTCAGACTGATTTGGCTCCAACTTTCGGCCGTAACCATATCTCCAAACCAATGATGGGATAATTCATGAGCAATGGTATCTTCCCAAAGGTTTTCGTCAACCAACTGGCCTTTTCGCTGCTGTACATCCTCAGCATGTAGGGTAGCTGTGGTGTTTTCCATAGCACCCATGATAAAGTCCCGACCGGATATCTGACTGTATTTTGGCCATGGATATGCATAATCAAATTTCTCTGAAAAAAACTGAATCATTTCGGGAGTTAATCCAAAAATATCTTGTGCAACATCTTTATATTCAGGTTCTACGTAATAATTTACTGCGATATCATTCCAATGATCCTTTATTTCTGCATAGTCCCCGACTCCCATAAAAAACAGATACGGTGCATGTGCCTGATCTAACTTCCAATGGTCTGTTCTGGTTTGGTCGTTGTTTTGTTTTTGGTCCGTAAGTAAGCCATTTGAAAGGGTAGTGTATTTTTCGGGTACTCGAATATAAATTTCTTGAGTCATTTTTTGATTTGGACTATCTATAGTGGGAAACCAGCAGGAATTAGACTCTGTAGCACCCTGAGTCCATATTTGTGTGGGTTTGTCCGGATCTGTATTATGAGGGTCTATAAAATATAAACCTTTACCTTCCAGTATGTTTGAGCTGACTTTATCTTTTAATCTTTCCGGTCTGGCGATATATTTGATATAGATTTCAAATGGCTCCTCTCGTGTATATTCTTTACCCAGATCAATACGTAATTCCATGCCGTCATAGTTGTAGTCCAATGGGGTATTATTTAACTTTATTGACTCAATATACATTTCCTTCGCATCTAAAGTAAGTAGGTGTGATGGATAAAAATGAGGCTTAGCTTGGATATAGGCTTCCCCATCCAATTCCTGGTTTTCAAAGTCAAAACTTACTTTGAGCTTAGTGTGTGTCAAATCAAATTCACGAGTTTTTTCCGGCCTAATCTTCTGATTATCTAATTGGTGTTGTGCAAATACTTGTAGGGTGATAAGGCTTACAAAAAACCAGACAAACTTCTTCATAAAAAATATCGTATTTTAAGAATGCTCTAAAATACGATACTTTTAAAAACAGACCTAACAGGTTTTAAAAAAACCTGTTATTATCTTACTAATGATATTCTTGTTTTTTTTTGCAAGAATTTTGGTGTTTAAAAATATTGAAATTTGAAATTTATTTGGGATTTGGAAATTGAGATTTGTGGCTTGTCCACGTTAGGTCTAATACATTTATTTCAAACTTCCCTTGATAAAGTCGTCTATGTTAAAATCTGTTTCAGACAGGTCCATATTTTGGAAAGCTTTGACAATGTCTTGTGGTTGCATATCATCTCCTAAAATACGAATTATCATCCAACCGGCGTCATGGTCGTTTCCAAATATGATGATCTCGTCCAATTGTTCTCCTTTACCAACGCTATATACCCTAAAACCCTGAGAAACCTTCCCAAAACGAAACAATTCTTGGTATTTATCATTTTTAAGTATTTCTTTAATGTGTTGATTATCAGCGCTGTATTTATCAAATAGTGAAGTCTTAACTATACTGTCTTTAAGTGGCAAGGCAATCAGGTTAATCTTCCTGACTTTTTTAATCAAGTCTTGACCGATTTGCTCTGTGACTTCATTTTGATCGGCTATCAACTGGGTAGAAAGGTCCAGCGACCATATTTCCGGTTTGTCCTGTTCCTGAATGATAAATTCCTGAATGCTTTGTTGATTGGAACAAGCGAGAAAAAGCCCGGTGGTGAGCGCCAAGCTTATCCATATGAAAACTTGTCTTTTCATAACTTACTTTTTATGGGCTTTTTCTATATGTTCTCCACCCGGAATATCCATACCGCTGGTGATTTTTGAGATATTATTCAAATCAATATCACCTGTAAATGAGATGATGACCACCTCAGGGGAGGCATCTTCCCCATCTCTTTCAATCTTGACATCCATTTCATTGACGAGCATTAGGAATTCACTTACATGGTCCTCATCCCTACCTTCTCTCACGTAGATCTTGACATTGGCATCTTGATCCTTGACACGCATCAATTCTGAGAGTTTTGAACTCTTAAGATACTTGTCAAATGTAGTTTGCATTTCTGCTGCAATACTTGGTTTTGAAGTAGTAAATACCTTCAAATTTTCTAAACCACTGACCAATTCTTTAAACTCCTGTGCTTCTTCTGACTCACTGGTGATCTTGGTCAACATTTGAAAGGCTTTTTTCGTGACGACTACCGTGGTGACATCATCGTAGTCCTCGAACTTGTCAAAGACGGACTGGTTTTGTGCGAATGCACTAAAACTCAATAAACTAATTAATAGAATTACAAATAGATTCTTCATTTTTTTTAAATTTTGTTTAGATTTAATTTTCGATTTTTTGTTTAAATACTTTGTTCGTGGTTTCTTCAAACGCATTTAATTGTAAGATGGCTTCATTACCTTTTTGCATCTGCTCGGCAATCATGGCTAGGGCAAAGCGTGTTTCCTCATAGGCTTTGAGCGTGGCTCTTTTTTGTTGGTAATAGCGAAACATACCCACAAAGCTCATGAGTAAAGCCAACCCGGCAGCATAGCGTAACCAATGTATTGGTTTTGTCTGTGGCACAGCCGGAAGTTCTTTTTCGTAAGAAACTTTTTTATTGGTTGCAAAATAACTGAACATAGCTTTGTATTCATTGAGATGCGGGGCAACAGAATCGTTTGTAAAATAGTTTTTCAATTGTGCCTCCTCCTCAAGGGTACTCTGGCCATCCAGGTATTTTTCCAATAATTTTTCAATATGTTTTGTGTTCGTATGCATGTAATTGTGTTAATCTTTCTCTAATAGTTTTACGGGCTCTGGATAGGTTTACCCGTAGGGTTCCCTGTTTTAAGCCGGTAATTTCACTTATTTCGTCATACTCATAAGCTTCAATATCGCGAAGTTGTATTAATAATCTTTGTTGCTCCGGTAGTTCTTCTATCAATTTGTGTACCAAGCTCATACTGTCTTGTATATCCGTTGTTTTGTCTAAGTTCTGATTGGGGTCGTCGTAATTACTATGTACGATTCTAATATTACTAGCTTGACCTGATTTGAGACGATCAAGGCAGTAATTTTTTGTCATCGTCATGGCATAGGCTTCCGGATTTTTATATTCCTTAATTTTATGCTTCTGTTTCCATAGTTTAAGGTATACCTCCTGTACGGCATCCTCCGCTTCATCCTTTGAAACCAGCAACCGCAGCGCCAGGCGGAATAGCTTGTCCTTAAACGGCATCACTTTATCGATAAAAGCCTGTTGTTGCATAAAATTCGTTCCATTACTGCTTTCAACCTATATAACGACTGAAAGGCTTTTGTGTTACAAT
>JANTFO010000066.1 GCA_024763365.1 Flavobacteriaceae bacterium | reverse complement strand
GAGCAATTAAGTGTAGCTGATTTTATTCATTTAACCCGGTTAATTGCATCGATAAACATGACATAAGATATTTATCCATTAACGTCAAATTTACGGCTTATGCATTTTGAAATTACCAATGATTTTTTACAGGAGGTTGAGCAATTAATCGCTAATAAAGATGAAAAAGCCGTATTGGCTATTTTTGAGGATTTACATCCGGCAGATATTGCAGAAGTATTAGATGAATTAAATTTTGAAGAGGCTGTTTTTGTCATCAGATTATTAAATAGTGAGACTACTTCCGATATTTTAGAAGAATTGGATGAGGATACCCTATCCAGAGTATTACAAGCATTATCTACCAAAGAAATTGCCACAGAAATTGAAGAGTTAGAAACCGATGCCGCTGCCGATATCATTGCCGAGCTACCCGATGAGCGTAAAGAAAAAGTAATTGCTCACATCGAAGATAAAGAGCATGCACAGGATATTGTGGACTTGTTGCGTTATGAAGAAGATTCTGCCGGTGGTTTGATGGGTAAAGAGCTGGTAGCTGTAAATGAGAACTGGACTGTGATGCAATGTGTCAAAGAAATGCGAAAACAGGCTCAGGAAATTGGGGAAGTCTTTATCGTCTATGTAGTAGATGACGATAATGTCTTAAAAGGCCGGTTATCTCTTAAAAGCTTACTAACCACCTCTACCAAAACCTTGGTAAAAGACATATATGTTCCTGAAATACACTTTGTTAAAGCTAATGACCATGCCAGTGATATAGCCAAAATCATGCAGAAATACGACCTTTTTGTAATTCCTGTGGTCAATGAGCTACATCAGTTGGTAGGAAATATTACCATTGACGACGTGGTGGACTTCATTCGGGAAGAAGCCGATCGTGATTATCAAATGGCTGCCGGTCTTGTAGATGATGTAGAGGCAGATGATAGTATTTTTGATTTAGTTAAAGGTAGACTACCCTGGCTTATTCTGGGTTTATTCGGTGGTCTGGTAAGCGTGATGATACTCTCAAAATTTGATGCGGCCTTGATCAAAAATAAAGAGCTTTTTTTCTTTGCTCCCCTTATTGCAGCTATGGCCGGTAATGTGGGGGTTCAATCTTCCGCTATTATTGTTCAAGGTTTGGCTAACAATATTGTGAAAGGCAGTATCTGGAAAAGGCTTTTTAAAGAAGTGAGTTTAAGCCTGCTCAACGGATTAATCTTATCTGCATTAGTGGTGAGTTTTAGTCTGTTTTTTGGATTGAGTTGGAAATTTGGTGTGTCCATTGGTCTTTCTTTAATCGTCGTCATTATTATGGCTTCATTGATAGGTACTTTTATACCTATCTTACTTGACAAAAAAGGTATTGATCCTGCACTGGCAACAGGCCCTTTTATTACCACAAGTAATGATATTTTTGGAATTTTTATTTTCTTTTATCTCTCCAAATTTTTGTTGGGTTTTTAGCCTATGAAAAAGATATTAATTGCAGGTGGAAGTGGATTGGTCGGCACACATCTTGCTGATCATTTACAAAAAAAAGGGTTTCACATAAACATTTTAAGCCGCAGTAAAAAGCCTGAACTGAGTTATGATTCTTATGTTTGGGATATACAAAAATCTTATATCGACCCCAAAGCTTTTGAAGGTGTGGATTATCTTATAAATCTTAGTGGTGCCAGTATCGCCGGAAAAGCTTGGACGGCAGCACGAAAAGAGGTAATTCTACAAAGCAGGCTCCAAAGTACTATGCTGCTTTTTGAGTATATAAAGAAAAATAATATCAAATTAGAAAAATTTATATGTGCTTCTGCAACAGGTTATTATGGAAGCAAAACCCAAGAAAAAATATTTGAGGAAACAGATCCTCCTGCTAAAGATTTTCTAGGTAAAGTATGCGAGCAATGGGAGGCAGCAGCTTGCCGGTTTCAGCAACTAAATATACCTACAGTCCGCATTCGTACCGGCGTAGTTTTGGCCAAAGAGGCCGGTGCACTGCCTAAACTACTCAAACCTTTTCAATATTATGCAGGAGCTGTTTTGGGTAAGGGCTCACAATATTTTCCGTGGATACATATTGATGATATTTGTGGTATTTATGAAAAAGCTTTATCCGACTCTCAAGTAGATGGCGTTTATAATGCTGTCGCTCCTGAACATATTAACAACCGCCAAATGACTAAAGTGATAGCACAAGTTTTGGGCAAACGAGTATGGCTACCCCCAGTTCCGGCTTTTGTGTTAAAGTGGATTCTAGGCGATCAGGCGCTACTCATAATGGAAGGTAGTCGCATCTCTGTAGATAAAATAGTGAAGGCAGGCTACCAATTTCAATTTAAGACCTTTCAAAAAGCATTAACCGATCTAACCCATTAGATTTATTGAGCTTTTTTGTTCTTTCCTATTAACGAAAACAATAATGATTGAAGGATAGACAGCAAAAAGCTAAATAGTAGCGCTACCCAAAAATTAGCTACGCTAAATCCATCCACTAACTTATCTACCAGCATGATCAACAAGGCATTGATTACAAAAAGGAACAAGCCCAAAGTAATAATGGTAATAGGTAAAGTGAGTATCACTAGAATAGGTTTGACTAGCACACGTAAAATAGCTAGTACAACGGCCACCCAAAGTGCTGCCACAAAACTGGTGACGGTAACACCCGGTAAATAATAAGATAATATCAATACGACAATAGCCGTAAAAAGCAGTTTTAATAAGGTTTTCATAAGTTTAAAATAAAATAATTTCTCAAATTTATAATAATTTCTGTAATACAGGTAGCGACTTAGGTGCTTTAAAAGAATGGATATGCAAACTATAATATCGAATGACGATATCCAAAAGCTCTTTTCTCTGCACTGCATCTATAGGGATCTTGGACAATGAATCGTAGTGTGAACTCAACAAACTTTTAAAGTAGGTCAATAAAGGTTTTTGAATATAATAAGGACTTAGAGGCTTATCTACAAATTGTCCTTCCTGCAGGTCAAAAAAAAGGGTGTCTTTTGGCTCTTGCGGAGCAAAGCCCAAAAATCCGGAGAGTTTTAATAAAAAGGATAAGTGAAAATTGGCTACTTTATCATTTGCATCCAACCAATTTAAAGATCTTTCTAAAAAAGTATACAAAACCACATCGGGGTCATTTTCCTCTTTTAAGCTTTGCATCAACATTTCACTTAGAAAAAGCACCAGCGTTTGCTTGATAATATCTGTTTGAAGGCTTTTATATCGCTTTGATACACTCACTTCCTTAAGGTGCTGCAAATCCTTATTTGGCTTGTCATAAGTGACCAAATGTAATTGGCTTAATGATTGAAAATAAGCTTTCCGAATACCTGATTTCTTGGCATTTAGCACACCTTTTAAGATATATGATCTCAAGCCAAATTTCTCAGTAAAACACTTTACGATCAAGCTGCTATCTGAATACTTGATGCTGTGTAACACAATAGCCTTGGTCTTAATGAGCATGTAAAGGATTTTTCAAAATCAGCTTAATGGGACAATTGAATGTCACTATAATCTTAAAGATTTAATTTTTTCTTTAAAGATTTGGGCAAAGCATCTTTATGTACCATCATATTGATTGTTTTATAACGTACATAGGGAAAAGAAGCGTAGAAGTAGCCACCCCTATCATTATAATCGGTACCCCAGGAATTTTTTACGATAAAATATTTATTTCCCAGTTGATCTTTAACGATTCCCGTAATATGTAAGCCATGGTCGTCAGTGGTGGTTTGCTCATCAAAAGCAGCCTGACGTTCGGCCGGCGTAACCCATTTTTCTTTTACAGGTTGCAAAAAAGCATTTGGTACTTCCTCCCCGTCTTTGGATTTGAAAGTCAAATTATCTCTGTTTTTCTCCTGAATAGAATTCTCATCCTCAGGTAAAATGGCCATAGCATCCCGGGCAGAGAATCCTTTTTCCGACACATCGGCACCCCAGGCAAAAGTATACCCATTCATGAGGGCGTGTTCCATCACTTCCATCATTTCATCTAAGGGTATATTATAACTGGTTTGCATAGCCCAGTTATCGGGGACTTCCAAAACAAAAGCATCATAATAAGGATGATGTGTAAATGAAGTTAAGCCTACATAATCGTCCATATTTAATCCTATTTCTTCTGCATAGGTATAAGGATTATAGGTCTTACCATCTACCTTAAAATTATAGTTGTGTAAATCATCCGGTAGATCACCCAGATAAGCATCTATCACTTCCGTAAATGCTTTTTTCCAATTTGAGGTCAACTTTTTATTTTGAGGTTTTTCATTAAATGCTTCCAACATACCCAACAAGGCTTTTTCCATTTCGTTGTGATTATGCTCCTCATAACCGTAATTCAAACCCATATACACATGCTCGGGGACAATACCATATCTTTTTATTACCCAAGGGCTATCATGAAAAGCGCCACCTTGGCCAAAATTAAACTTTCCATTCATCCGTAAAAAATTGGTCGCTTTACCCAAATAAGCATTTCTGACAACATACATTTCTGAAAGATTTACCGGCTCATGTCCTTTTCTAATTATTTCAGACTCTAAAAAAGATAATGATGAAAAACTCCAACAGGTTCCGGTACGGTTTTGATTCTCTACGGGAGTAGCCTCCAGATCTTTGATAGTGGTAAATTCATACTTGCTTCCTTTTTTATTAGTAAAAGTTTCCTGGGCAAACATAGATATTGTGGCAAGGAGAAGTACAATAAGCCACTTGAGTATTTGTAACATGGTCAGTTGATTTTAAAAGGGCAAGTTAATTTTTTTGTTTAAAGAATATTACTTAAAAAATGTTAAAAGAATTTTTTTGCTTTTTGAGATATAATCGTTTTTTGGAGTAATCAATGATCGCGTGACCTTGTTTTAATATATCTGCACCTATGATACCCTCCACGGGCTTGGATAAATGCTCGGTTAAAGCCATATTGACATGCGTAAGGTCCAATAATACTAAGTGTAAATTTGGATATTTCCATTTTCCAATAGCGATTTGTACATCTTTTGCTTCCAAAGTCATCATATCTTTCGCGCCGGCACCTGCAGCCAAAACCTCTGAATCCTGAGCATCTATAAAAAAATGATCTGCTAAATTGATGTCTATACAAGTGTTGGAAGCACCGGTATCCACGATAAATCGCCCTTTTACGCCATTGATTCTGGCTTTGATCTCAAAATGCTTGGTCGGGGTTTTCTTAAGCTTAAAACTCAGATATTTTTTTTTACTTAAATATGATTGTATAGACATGTGTCAAATAGATTATCCTGACAAAAATAAACTTTTATTTTTCTAATTAGTATTTAAAGAAAAACCGCCTATTAAAGCGGTTTTAACGAATCTTATTTAGATGAAAATTATTCTTTATCCTGAAACTGTATACTCCAAATACCTCTTAGATCATTTTCGGCAAATCCAATGGCTTTGTCATGAGGATACAGGCTTTTAATGATAGAATCTGATCTTTGTTCCATGGTTTTTCCGGGAACTCCATGACAAGCCAAACATTTCTTTTGGAGTTTGATAGGCGCATAAAAATGCGGATGTCCTGCTGCATCCAATTCGACAAAAGCCTGCATAGGCTCTCCCATTTCATGTAAGTTTAAGTATTGTTCAATCACTTCAGCTTCTCTATCATCTGGGGCATCATCAGCATTTCGTAATTTATGTGAAGTTCTCTTGAGTACTACATTATACTCAGAAGATATATCTTTGGCTATCTCAGGTGCATGTGCATTACAATAAGGAGCTGCGAGGAAAACGCCGCCTTCTTTCATCTTCTTGGTAACCTCACCACCCATTTTTTTAAAAGTGGCTTTAGCAATTTCTTGCCCCTTTTGGGTATACATTTCTTTTTCTTTATCAGTCAATCCTTTTTGACAAGAGACAAATATTAAAACAGATACAATAGTTAATAGTTTGATTTTGTTCATATTAATCGATTTAGAATTCTCGCAAAAATAAAATATTTACTTTAATACAATGTAACTTTAATTACCGCTAAAAATGAAGAAATTATCAACGATCGAAACTGATACAACTGACAAATTCTCCTACGTTTACACTCACTTTTTCACCTAAGATAAGTGCCTGATTATCAGGAATATGCCCAACAGGTAGATCAAACACAACCGGATAGTCATATTCTTTTACAGCCTCTAATATCATCTCTTCTATATCTTTTCCATATCCTACTTCCGATTCTTTTATGTCTGTAAAATCACCTATGATTAATGCTTTTAAATCTTTAAAAACACCTGCTATTTTAAGATGTTGTAACATCCTGTCAATCCGGTATTTATATTCAGACACCTCTTCTAAAAATAATATCTTTCCATGGGTATTTATTGCATAAGGACTACCTATCAAACTTTCTAAAATAGCCAAATTTCCTCCCACTAAAACACCGGATACACTAGCCTTATGATTGTACTTTGAAGTTGGAAAAATAGCATTTAATTTCTTTCCAAATAAAGCATTATATAGGCTCATGATCGCTTTATCTGTTTCCTTCATTGGATGTAATAACTGGACAGGCATCAAACCATGAATACTTTTATAACCTATATTATGTAACACATTATGCAAAACGGTAATATCTGAAAAACCAATTAACCACTTAGGATGTTTTTCAAATTTTATAAAATTAAGCTTGCCCAATAATCTTATGGTTCCATAACCACCGCGAATAGCCCAAATAGCTTTAATAGACTTATCATCTAATGCGGTTTGTAAATCTTCCAGTCTTTGCGTATCAGTACCGGCCAATACGCCATGTTTTTCTAATACATATTGACCACGTTTTGAATTCAAACCCCAAGATTGTAATAATTGTTCTGCCAACAACAAGGGCTTTTCGTCTTGTATGAGTCCGGCAGGTGCGACCAAGGCTACTGTGTCACCTTTTTTAAGATATTTAGGAGTTTTAAGTTTCAAAACTGATGATTCATTATGCTAATTTCTCTGCCTGTACTTCTCTATTTATTTTTCGCATCAAGCCTGTCAATACTTTACCGGGTCCTATTTCATAAAACTCCGTACCACCATCTTTGATCATTTGTTGGATGGATTGCGTCCATTTCACCGGAGCCGTTAATTGTGCAATCAGATTCTCTTTTATTTGATCTTTATCGGTCACGGCTTTCGCCACCGCATTTTGATAGATAGGACAAACGGGTGTTTTAATATTAGTTTCTCTAATGGCTTGGGCCAACTTTTCTTTGGCAGGATCCATTAAAGGCGAATGAAAAGCACCTCCGACCGGTAAGACCATAGCTCTGCGAGCTCCTTTTTCTTTTAAAGCTTCACAGGCATTATTAACCGCTTCCACTTCTCCCGATATAACCAATTGTCCCGGGCAATTATAATTAGCCGCTACCACAATGCCATCTATGTTTTCACAAACTTCTTCTACCACTTCATCCTCCAAACCTAAAACAGCAGCCATCGTAGAAGGCTCCATCTCACAAGCCTCCTGCATAGCCATCGCACGTTGATAAACCAATTTTAAACCATCTTCAAAAGATAAGGCATTGGCAGCTACCAAGGCAGAAAACTCACCCAATGAATGTCCGGCAACCATTTCCGGTTGAAACTGATCTCCCAAAAGTTTGGCACTGATCACCGAGTGTAAAAAAATGGCCGGTTGCGTAACTTTGGTTTGTTTTAAGTCTTCAGCCGAACCTTTAAACATGATTGAAGTGATTTCATAGCCTAAAATTTCATTGGCTTTATGAAATAATTCTTTTGCCATTACAGAACTTTCGTAAAGATCTTTACCCATTCCTTCAAACTGGGCTCCTTGTCCGGGAAATAAATATGCTTTCATGGATTGTAGTTAATGGTTAATTGATAATTAAGTTAATTGAGGTTAATGGTTTATGGTTCAAATTTAAAAACCTCTTAACTATTAAC
This sequence comes from Flavobacteriaceae bacterium, assembly GCA_024763365.1. GTDB lineage: Bacteria > Bacteroidota > Bacteroidia > Flavobacteriales > Flavobacteriaceae > DQTL01. The sequence goes on along the minus strand of JANTFO010000066.1, from coordinate 1,926 downwards.
TTTTTCTCTATTAACAGCTTTCGTTAATTTGTTAATAAGGCAAAAATAAGGAAATTTGAAAGTATGATTACTTTCAACATCAAACAAACAAAGATTTATAAACTTCTTCTACTTTAGTGACTTGAACTAACTCAATTTTAAAGTTCTTTTGGATCGCTTTATTGAATTTGGAAACGAATATCTTCTCAAATCCCAATTTTTCGGCTTCGGCAATACGTTGCTCCAATCTGCTTACAGGACGAATCTCACCAGCTAAACCCACTTCGGCGGCAAAGCAAATTTTCTGAGAAACGGCAATGTTTTCATAAGAAGATAAGATAGCTGTGATTACACTTAAATCTATTGCCGGATCAGCTACCTGTATGCCTCCGGCTATGTTTAAAAATACATCTTTTGCACCCAGCTTAAAGCCTAAGCGCTTTTCTAAAACAGCTAAAAGCATGTGCAAACGGCGTAAGTGATAACCGGTAGCTGACCGCTGTGGGGTGCCATATACCGCATTACTGACCAATGCCTGCACTTCAATCATCAAAGGACGGTTTCCTTCTAAAGTAGCCGCAATAGCCGAGCCACTCAAATCTTTGGTATTAGCAGAGATCAGTATTTCGGAAGGATTATCTACAATCCTCAATCCCTGTGCGTGCATCTCGTAAATGCCAATTTCTGAAGTCGCGCCAAACCTGTTTTTTAAAGCCCTCAAAATTCGATATACATGATGCCTGTCTCCTTCGAATTGTAATACTACATCCACCATATGCTCTAATATCTTAGGACCTGCAATATTGCCTTCTTTCGTGATATGTCCAATGATGAAAACCGGCGTGGCGGTTTCTTTGGCAAATTTGATCAATTCACCGGCTGCTTCACGTATTTGAGAAATACTACCCGGCAGGTTGTCAATATAATCGGTATGTAAGGTTTGAATGGAATCTACAATGAGTATATCAGGCTGTATATCCGTTATTTGCCTAAAGATATTTTGGGTATTGGTCTCTGTGAGTAGAAAACATTCGGAATTGGAATTATTTAATCTTTCCGCCCGCATTTTTAACTGAGTGCTACTCTCCTCACCCGACACATAGAGCACTTTTGGTTTGAGGTTTAAAGCAATTTGTAATAATAAAGTTGACTTGCCTATACCCGGTTCACCACCTATTAAGATAACAGAACCCGGCACGATACCACCTCCCAACACATGATCCAATTCTTTGTCAGTTGAATAAATTCTGTGTTCTTTATCCAAGGTAACATTGACAATTTTTTCTGCTTTGGCTAATCTTTTAGTAGTACTCTCCTTATTTTTCCATGGCTTATTTTCATCCTTCTTGACTACTTCCTCCACTATGGTATTCCACTCCCCACAAGACTGGCATTGACCCATCCACTTAGGATATTGGGCTCCGCAATTTTGACAGAAGAAGGTAGTTTTAGTTTTCAATTTGGTTATGGGTTATGGGTTAATGGTTAATGGTTATTGGTGAATGGTGAATGGTGAATGGTTAATTGAAGTTATTAGCACGAATTTCATAACCTATTAACTTTTAACTATTTTCTATTAACTACCCCATTAACTCTTTTACACAACAGACTTAAACTGCTTCAAAAAATTCAAATCATTCTCATAGAACATACGTATATCGGGTATTTGATACAACAACATGGCTATACGTTCTATACCCATACCAAAGGCAAAGCCGGAATATTTTTCAGGATCAATACCTGCGTTTTGAAGTACATTGGGGTCAACCATACCACAACCGAGAATTTCTAACCACCCGGTCCCTTTGGTTATACGATAATCGGTCTCCGTTTCTAATCCCCAGTAAATGTCTACTTCGGCACTGGGCTCCGTAAACGGAAAATAAGAAGGTCGTAACCTAATCTTTGATTTCCCAAACAATTCTTTAGTAAAATAAGCCAAGGTCT
>JANTFO010000065.1 GCA_024763365.1 Flavobacteriaceae bacterium | reverse complement strand
CGAAGTCTTTACCTTATTTGACCAAAGGAGCTTTAAAAGGAAGTATCCTACTCAATAATGAGCTTACTTTTTATTCAAAATATGGTGATTTTATAGCTAGGATAGCAATTTTTGTAGCTGTTTTATTTTTCTTAACCGGATTTTTTGCCAGGAGGAGATAGTTATTAACAAAAGGGTTGAGTGATTTTTTTGATTATAGTGAAAAAAATTGTATCGAAGTTACTGTAGAAAAAAGTTAAAGTGCGCTTACTTTTACCATACGGTCTTTACCTCTAAAATCTTTGTAAACTTTGATTGCTTGAAATCCTATTGATTTTAATAAGGTTTTGGTATCTTTTGCCAGAAATTCGTTGATTTCAAAGTACAAGTATCCCATAGGACATAGATATTCATGCGCTAATGCTCCAATCTTTTTATAAAAAAGCAAAGGATTTTCATCTGACACAAAAAGGGCTTGTCCGGGTTCATACTTTAATACATTATCCTGCATTAATTTTTCTTCGGATTGCCTAACATAGGGTGGATTACTGATGATGATATCATATTTTTGAGATAATGAGTCTTGTGATAAAATATCTTTTTCAATAAAATTCACCTTTACTTTATTGTTTTCTGCATTTATTCGGGCTATTTCCAAAGCTTTTGTTGAAATATCTAAGGCATATACTTCCGCTTGAGGCAGATAATGAGCTAAGCTAATAGCTATAGCACCACTTCCTGTCCCAATATCCAGGATTTTAGGCTTTTTGTTTTCATAAGCTCTTTTCAGCTCTGACAATACTATGTCAACGATCTCCTCAGTTTCAGGACGCGGAATGAGCACGTGGGGATTGACCTTTAGTTTTAAACTCAGGAATTGGGTTTCTCCTAATATGTATTGAATAGGCTCGTTTTTAAGGAGTCTTTTGAGTGCCTTTGTGAATGAATTTACTTGTTTTACAGATATTTCTAAATGATGATTTAAGGCTAATTCAACTTTGTCTAAACCTAAATATTTTTCAACTAAAAGTTCAAAAAATACTTGTTCCTCCTCCTTGTTAAAAGAATCTTTTAATTGTTCAAAAAAAGTATTTTTTAAATCTTTTAAATTCATAGATAAGGAAAGCATTATCTTTGCAGAGCACAAAAGTACAAAACCAAATTATATATTTTGTCAGCTTATAAAGATACGTATCGCACTATTTCAAAAGCTTCACCGGAAGGGGTTTACAAAGAAAAAGGTAGTAAGTTTTACGGCTATGCTTTTCCGGTTCATGATGAAGCCAGAATAAATGATATTTTGGAAAAGCTCAGGAAAGAACACCATAAAGCGCGACATTGGTGTTATGCCTGGCAGTTAGGAAAAGAATCTGATATTCAATTTAGGGTAAATGATGATGGTGAGCCTTCAAATAGTGCCGGACAGCCCATTTATGGTCAAATACTATCAAAGGAATTAACGGATGTTTTAGTGGTAGTTGTTCGTTATTTTGGCGGTGTTAAACTAGGAGTTGGGGGTTTAGTAAGAGCCTATAAATCAGCTGCGTTAGACACTTTGGATAAAGCTAAAATTGTAGAAAAAACCATTGACAAAATATTGAATATTTCTTTTGCTTATGAGGATATGAATAAAGTGCAACGTGTAATTAAAGCCATACAACCTGATGTTATAGATCAGGAGTTTGATGTACAATGTAAGATGAAGTTAGGAATTCGAAAATCTAAAGCCGAAAATTTACAAAATGCTTTGAAAAAAATTAGATGTGTAAAAATTATGGAAGACTCATGTTAAACTCTTTATTAGTTATACCCCATCATAAGGTAAGCTTTGATAAAAGCATCCAGGTCTCCATCCATTACTGCTTCAACTTGTGCGGTCTCATGTCCGGTACGGACATCTTTTACTAATTTGTAAGGGTGCATTACATAATTCCTTATTTGAGAACCCCATTCTATTTTTTTCTTGTTGGCTTCAATAGCATCGCGTTCGGCCATCTTTTTTTGTAATTCAATTTCATATAACTGGGATTTTAACATTTGCATAGCTTTCTCCCTATTTTCAAGTTGAGATCGGGTTTCAGAGTTGTGTATTTTTATTCCGGTAGGGTGGTGGGTAAGGATAGCTTTGGTTTCAACCTTATTGACATTTTGACCGCCTGCCCCACTGGAACGAGCAAAGTCCCAGGATATATCCGCAGGATTGATCTCAATTTCTATACTATCATCCACTAAGGGATATACATACACAGAAGCAAAGCTGGTATGTCGTTTGGCATTGCTATCAAATGGTGAAATACGCACTAAACGATGTACTCCGTTTTCTCCTTTTAAGTAACCAAAGGCGTATTCTCCGTCTATTTCAATACTTACTGTTTTAATTCCTGTTACGTCCCCTGCTTGTTTGTTAAGCTCTTTGACCTTATAATTTTGGTTTTTCGCCCACATCACATACATTCTGTATAGCATTTCTGCCCAATCATTACTCTCAGTTCCTCCGGCACCTGCCGTAATTTGAAGGATGCAACTCATTTCATCCCCTTCGTTGGAAAGCATATTTTTAAATTCAATTTTCTCCAAAAAAGATAAAGTTTTGTGAAAGTGATTTTCTACATCTTCTTCTGTGGCTTCCCCTTCTTTATAAAATTCAACCAGAACTTGCATGTCTTCATTCATCGCATTAATTTGTTCATAATCTTTGACCCATTTCTTTTTTGATTGAATGGCTTTTAAATGGATTTGGGCTTTTTTGGGATCATTCCAAAAGTCGGGGGCAGCAACCTTTTCTTCCTCATTAGCTATCTCAATGCGTTTTTGTTCAATATTGAGATAATGCTCAAGTTTGTCAATACGTGTGCTAAGGTCTTTAAGTTGATCTGTAGTAATCATATTTGCAAAAGTAACGAAATATGGCTGGTTGTATCAAAAAAAAAGCGGAACTAGAGTTCCGCTTAATATAAAAATTTGATCTTATCTATTTGATAACTATTTTTCGTGTTTGATTGATTTGATCTCCATTGAAATTAATCAGATAAATACCAGTTGCCAGATTATTCAAATCTAGTTGGGTATTAAAATCACCATTTACCTGAACTTTTTTGCTTAAAACGATCATCCCCAATTGATTGGTAAAATTGATCTGCAAGTCCTTAGCTTCTATAGATTGGATGTTGATATTTATATAATTATCTGCAGGATTGGGAAATATATTAAAAGAAAGCTGGTTTTCCAGATCTTCAATACCTATAGTACTGATTACTTCAATAGTTTGTTCTGCAAAATTAGAACATCCATTCGCATCAGTATATATATAAGTAATGGTATGTATCCCTGGTCCTGCTACAGCAGGATCAAAGAATCCATCAGTTATACCAGAACCTGAGTAAAAACCACCGGTTGGACTACCCCCTGTTAATTCAAAAGCAGGTTCATAATCAAATACGCTTTCAAATGGCGTAAGGGTAACTTCAGGAAGTTCATTCACAACTATATCTTGTACAGCATAATTCTCACATCCTTCAGCATTGCTATATGTGTAGGTTATAGTATGTATGCCGGTACCCGCCACCGCAGGATCAAAAGTATCACCGGAAACTCCGACACCTGAGTATACACCACCAGCAGGGCTACCTTCAGTTAAAGTGTATACATTAGAATTGACACACATAGGATCTATGGCTGTGAAAGATACAGCTGGTGTTTCATTGATCATAATTTCCAAAGCTGTTGATGGGTCACTCGCACCACAATCGTTAACAGCACTAACACTTAGATTAACCAAACCGGTAAATGCACTATCCCAGTTAATGGTTACCTCTGTTCCGTTATTTGTTATACTACCTGCTGCAGCTGGGTCTAAAATCCAATCGTAGCTAATTGCTCCGGTAACTGTATTGGTAGTATATGTTGTATTATCGGCATCTTGACATAAAATGTCATCACCGGTAGGTATATCTGGAGTTGAGACTAATGGCATAACATTAATTGTTAAACTGCTGTCAAGACTATCCACACCATCATCTACTACTACTGTGTAGGATGTATTTTCCGTAGGAAAAACTTCTGGGTTTGCTTCACTGGAGGTAAATCCTACAGGATCTGAAGTCCACGAGTAGGTGTAGTTTCCTGTTCCTCCTGAAGCATTGGCATGTAAAATAGTGGAACTGCCTTCACAAACATCATATTCATCTGCGGTAGCATTTACATTAAGGACACTTGTAGCAACGACATGTAAGGTAACGGGAACGATGACTTGAGGCACATCAGTATCATTGCTGTCTATTGTAATATTTGCAAAATAATCTCCTTCTGCTAAGTCTGTTGAATCGAAAGTTACATTGACAAACTCAGAAGTCCCTGGTAAAACGGTACCGGCATTATTATCAGACTGTAACCATGAATTCACAACAACAGAATAATCTTCTACTTCCCCCCATGAGGTAGTACCACAGGGACTACCACAATCAGATCCGCTGTATTTTATACGAATACGCATGGTTGTAGTGCCGGCTAGGGCAGCGCTGGGAACTACAATATCATAAGTGCCATCAGCACCATTGTTGACTTCACATACCACTTGTTCATCAGGGTCATCAAAATCCTCATCTTGATTCCAATCTATCCAAATACCTAAGTCATCACTACTCCAAATTTCACCATTAGTTATGGTAATAGAATATGTATTACCGGCATCAATTGAAGTGCTAAGTGCGGTATAATCTGCATAATCATCCTGTCCGGAACTATTATCTATATCTCCAAACTGAACTCTACTAATATATTCATCTGTTCCACCACCACTAGCTGTACAATAGGCTTTTGGGGCATTTTTACTTGTAATAGCTGTTTTAAGATTATAAGTTAAATCTAATTCACCATTATTCTCAATAGTAAGTACTTGAACAGAAGTTTGATTAGTTAGTAATGTCTCAATTAGTTCAGAAGGGCTTACTTCAATATGTGGGTCTCCCCATTGTATAGAATTTCGCGCAGGTGAAGACTCCCCATCTTCATGCATAGCAGTTACACTATATTGATAGACACCATAATCGGGTAAAAAATCAATAAAACTGGTGTCTGTGGTTGTTCCAATTTCAACATTATCACGATATACCACAAAATGCTGTAAAGCTTTTACTCCATCATAAGTCCAGGAAAGATCCGTTTGTCCGGTAGCAAATGTCAGGTCAATTAATAAATCTGTAGGTTTGTCTCTGTTATTTGTCTCGAAAGGAGAAGTAAAAGTTTGAACGTAGCCATTACGGTTGTCAGGCCATACCGGATAAACCATGGCTCCTCTGGCAGAAATGCCAAGATAATCTCCCATATAACCACCAGCCAGACCAGAAATAGGTTCAGGCGTAAATGCTACGTCGCTAATTCTAAAGTCTTCCCAGGTATCTCCTCCATCATAGGAGTTGGCAACCCATGTTTCTACTTCGGTACTACTCACATTTCTATCATCATAAAATATAACACTCAAAATTCCATTTTCCGGATCACAAGTAATCCATGGGAAGTAAGCTTCTTTACCTTCATCAAAAACGCCTTGGTTTACCCTGGTAGGTGTACTCCAGGTATCACCTTGATCAGTGGATTTACTCATATATACACTTATATTTGTTCCTGTATTAGTGCCTGGAACACCTACATTGGACCAAACTGCATAGAGGGTACCATTATTGACTCCTCCACTAATGTCAACTGCTAGTACCGGAAAAGAATTTACCCGATGATTTTTGGAAGTCTCAGTTGTTCTGATTCCTCTTATGTTTTCAATTATTCGGGTTGCCGGTTCAAAAGTTGCCCCACCGTCAAGGGAACGGGCAAACCCAATAGCAGTTTCATCAGTTGGCCAACCGTCATAGATAGCCCAAACGGCATACACTTCACCATTGGGACCTGTATTAAGATTGACACCCTGATCATGGCTGCCTGAATTTACAGCACTACTTATATTAATATCACTGCTATAGGACAAACCTCCATCGATGGAACGAGTAAAGAAAATATTATTTCCATTATCAAAATCTGTCCAGGCATCATATACATTACCAACATAAGGGCTTGTGGGACTATTATCTATCCAAAGATGGTTTTTATCAAGCGTCCCTCCGGAAGTAGCAGCAGCTAAAACACTTGTCCATGTTACACCTCCATCTGTAGAATAAGATACCCCTTGACCTCCTGTGCTATGTATAAAACCTACATATTGTGTGCCGTCTAAACTAATGGCTGTTGCCGGGTCACCACTATTACTACCTCCTGCACCTTGTACACTTCCTCCCCAGGTTTGGGCAAAATCATTTGTCAAAAAATAGTTGGCACCATACAAACTACCCACTGTAGAGCCTGTCCATTCGGTGGAATTATTTGAGTTTAGGGCCATACTATTATCAATAGGGTTCACAAAAATGGAATTTTCACTTTGTGTATTATCACCGTCACTGTTTACCGGTACATCAGGTGAATCTTCTGTATGTACACTTTTAGCATTAATTTTTGAAGATTTATAGGTAGCGGCTTTTGTTTTGGCAGCAGGTGCTACGGGAACGAAACCTTCTGCTGCTTTCTTTTTCCAATAGCCCATATTGTCAATACGTTTATCAATCTGCTTGGAATTTTCTTTTGATTTTTCTTGTGCTAGTAATGTTATACTAACAAAAAGACTTAACAAGAAAAAGTAAAGTTGTTTTTTCATTATGTTGGTTTTAAAGATAACTATTAAAAGATAATTGTAAACTATTTATTATTAATATAAAAATTAATTTGTGGTTCCAAAAATAGTATTTATTTGATAAGTTTTTGGAAGAAATGTAAATTTTCCTGCAAACTATCCACATTGTGAAAAATGTGGTAGAAGTCTTCTAATACTAAATCTGGTCTGGCAGCAGCCAATTCATAAAAAAGAATAGCCTTGTTATTGTGCTGAGATTTTGAAAAAGCATAAATATTATTCTCTTGAAAAGCTTTAATTTGCTGGTAATGGGGACTGTCATGTAAAAGTGCTTTTTTGGTTGTGAATACTCCCGGAGCAATCCAAAAATCTACATTGCCGGCCTTACTTAAAACACTTTCAATACTTAAAGGTAAGCTACCACTTCCTTTGGTGTCAGCCCAACTATATTTAGTTCCTCCATCTTTCAGAAAGTGCGCCATATAAGAATCACCTGCCGGAACATACCATACATCTTGAAACAAGGCGCCGCTTAATACTTTATACTCAGTTGTAGTTTGTTGTTTTATTTTTTGTTTTAAAGAGATATAGTTAGTTTCTATTTTATCAAATTGTGCATTGGCCAAAGAATCTTTTTCATAAAGAACTCCAAAAAACTTGACCCACTCAGCTCTGCCTAAAGGTTCGTTTTCCAGCCAATCACTATTTGTGATCACCGGAATCCCAATTCTTTTGATTGGGTTTAAGGTATTAGACAGCGCATCAATATTAAAACTCACTACGAGGTCCGGATCAAGACTGATGATAGTTTCTATATTTATTTGTTCTGCCGAGCCTAATTCCTTGATTTGACCATTGTCAATGAGTTTTCTGGTTTTTGGTGATGAAATATGTTGTAAATGTGGGAATCCAACAATACTATTTTCTGCATTGATCAATTCCAACATAGGTATATGTGTTGTACTGGTAACAATTATTTTTTCAATGGGAGTTCTTATTATTTTTTCATTTTTTAAGGAAAAGGGTACGGCTTTGTTTTTTGATAAAAGATAAAAACTCTCACCGATGGTATCTCCTTTGAATCTTGAAAAAACAATCAACTTTTTATATCCATTAAAATCTTGAATAGCAAATGTTTGTGCATATTTGATGTTACTTTTGTTAGTATTTTGTTCTTTCTCTTTTTTCTGATTTTCGATACAACTCACAAAAAGAAATAATAGAACTAAAGTGAAAATCTGATATTTGGTCATGTTTAATTATTGGGATGTTGCGTAATCCAATTCTGGTATTTTCTGGCATTTACATTATGCTGGGATAATGTCTTGGCAAATACGTGTTTACCTATATCGGAAACACTGGCACACATATAATAATAATCGTGATTTTCGGGATTTAATACCGCATCAATTGCGGAGATATCGGGCATGGCAATTGGTCCCGGTGGCAAGCCTATATTTATATAAGTATTATAAGGAGAGTTGATTTCTAAATCCTGATATAAAACCCTTTTGACAGGAACTGTATTTTTATTTTTTTCTTGTAAGGCAAAAATGATGGTAGGATCTGCTTGTAGTGGCCATTTGTTTTGGAGACGATTGAGATAGAGCCCTGCAACGGTCTTTCTTTCAGGCACATAAGCAGTTTCTTTTTGAATGATTGAAGCTAATATACTCACTTCTAATGGGCTTAAATTCTGTTTAGCGGCCAGTTCTCTCCGGTTTTCATTCCAGAATTTTTGGTATTCTTTTAGCATACGATCTCTAAATTCTAGAGGAGTCATAGTCCAGTATACTTCGTATGAATTAGGAATATACATACTCAATGCCGTTTTCTTTTCAAAGCCTATTTCCGAAAGAAATTTTTCATCTGAAATGATTTGTAATAGGGAAACAGAATCTGCTTCAATTTGTGCGGCAACTCTTCCGGCTAATTTTTCTAAACTATCCTGATTGTTAAAGGATAGTTTTACTGGTTTTTGAGCGCCAATACGTAGCATGTTGATCAGATCATTATTACTCATGCCCTTTTCAATCAGATAATTACCGGGTTTGATTCGATGGGTATATTTTTTCATTTTAGCGACCCATCTAAAGGATTTGTAGTTCTTTAAAACAGGTTTTAATATAGGCCTTAAAGAATCAAAATTAGCTTGGCTTGGAATTTGAATTTCTTTACTTTCCTTTACGTTACTTGCATAGATTTTCTTATAAAAAGTGACTCCTATAACAGCTGCCAGGAAGACAGTAAAGATGATTATGAGACTTAAGATTTTACGAATGTTCATTTCTTATCAGTTGGTAAATATGTTGGTTTTTGTATAGGCCATTACTTAATATCCAATCTTTTTTGGTGCCCGATAAGCTAAAATTATTTTTCTCAAATAGCTTGATACTCTTAATGTTATCTGATAAAATATGCGCAAATAATTGATGTAAGTCCAAGTGGGTAAAGGCATAGCCAACAATTATTTGTAGCGCCTTACTGGCATAATTTTGATTTTGAAATTCAGGTAAAATGACAATTCCCACACCTGCTTTTTTGTTTCTGGCATCAAAATCATAAAGGTCTATGAGCCCGATGTTTTCCTTAGAATTCAAATCGGCAATGACTAATCTCAATTGGCCTGCTGAGTAGATATTATCTTGTGCATTATTTAAATAATTTCTCAGTACCGATTTAGAAAATGGCGCGATTGTTTGGCTAACTTCCCAAAGTTTGGTGTTGTTTTCTAAGTGGAACAACCAGTCCAGATCTTCAGGTTCTAAAGCCCGTAAAGTTATGTTATCACTCTGTAACACAGTAAGTTATATTATTTGCATAAATAAATTTTCGAATGACAAATTAAGTAAAAAATTTTAGATTATAAGTGAATTGTCATAAGTACGTGGAATAAGAAAATTGTTTCCCGGCAGATTAGATTTATCCAGGTCAAAGAATAACTATTATAGGTATGTTGTAAAACATTAAATTAGCATACTTTTTCGTATATTGCCCCTTAATTTTATTAATATTTAAAAATATGAGTGAGATAGGTACCAGATTATTTGATTTTCCCCAATATCAATTAGAAAAATATAATTTAGCGAAAGCTTTAAACACCAAAGTTAATGGAGAATGGGTGCATACTTCTTCGGAAGAATTTGTTCAAAAAGCACAGATGATATCCAGAGCTTTATTACGATTGGGTGTAAAACCCAATGACAAAATTGCGGTCATTTCTTCCACAAACAGAACCGAGTGGAACATCATGGATATAGGAGTTTTACAGATAGGAGCGCAGAATATACCGATGTATCCCACCATCACTGCTGATGAATATGCTTATATTTTTAACCATTCGGAGGCTATTTACTGTTTTGTATCTGACCAGGAAGTGTATGACAAAGCCATAGCAGCGGCCAAAAAATCACCCAAGATCAAAGAAATATATTCTTTTGATGAAATTCAGGGATGTAAGAATTGGGAAGAGCTTTTAACTTTAGGTGCGGATGATTCCAATCAGGATGAAGTGGAAAAATTAAAAGCTGCGGTTAAACCGGAGGATTTGGCGACCATTATTTATACTTCCGGTACTACAGGAACCCCTAAAGGTGTCATGTTGTCACATCATAACATTGTTTCTAATGTGATAGATTCTATGCCTCGGATGCCTTATGAACCCGGTAATACGGTTTCTATGAGTTTTTTACCGGTTTGTCATAGTTTTGAGCGTATGGTTCAATATATTTATAT
>JANTFO010000064.1 GCA_024763365.1 Flavobacteriaceae bacterium | reverse complement strand
GCATCGATAAATATGGGTTCAGCAAGCCAGGTATCTCCAAAGTCGGTTGAGCGGTTAAAACGGATACCTGCCGGACCACTCCAGGCTACATAAACTTCCCCATTGGGGCCTACTGCCGGGACGGCACCTTCGGTGGTATCATCATCATCTATACAATCACCTTCTATCAGGTTAAGTTGAATGGGAGAACTCCAACTCATGCCCAGATCGGTAGATTTGCTGAAGAGTATGCGGCTTTTATGAGCAGAAGAGCTACTTCCATATTGATCGAATTCTGTCCAGCTAACGTATATATTTTCATTATTTCTGTCCATTACTGCCCACTCTTTGTCCTGCGCTTTGGTGCCATTGAGCCCCATAAAGGTACCATCATTCCAGGTATTACCATTATCTGTGGATTTCTGACATACTATACGGTCTATCCAATTCCCTGATGTAGGATTGGAGAGATGAAAAAAATAAATATCACCTACATTATCAATAAGCAACATCGGGTCACCCCAAACACCATAGGAAGCCGAACTCAAATAATCATGATCCCAGGTTAAGCCACCGTCATCACTATAATAAAAGTTGTTGATATTGGAACCTGCTACCAAACGGTCGGTGTTATTAGGATCCATATAAATAGAAGGTTCATTAGGAGCATTAACCGTACTGATCAGTACATTTTGAAATTGTGCAAAAATGGTACTGATAAAGCATAAATTGATAAGAAAGATTACTTTTTTCATTGTGATAATTTTAGGGTTAACCAATTGAGCATATCCTGAAAATTTTCGGGAGACACTCCGTGTCCTGTAGGGTATTCTTTGTATATATTTTTGATATCGTTTTTATCTAAAAATTTGGTGGTATTATGAGCCAAATCAATTGGCAATACCATATCCTGGTTTCCGTGGGAACGAAAGATGTCCAGTTTTTGCCAATCTTTGGTATACGCTGTTTGAGTGAGCAAATCTTGATTGACATAGCCACTTAGTGCCAGCACATTAGGAATCAGGTTGGGGTAACTCATAGCTAAAGCATAGCTGAGAATCGCTCCTTGGCTAAAACCTAATAAAAAACTATTATTCAAATCAAATCTATATTGGTCATTCAGTTCATTGATGAACTTATGAATACGTTCTCTTGCCTGAATGGCTTCCGGGACATCGGTAAATTTTTCGTTGCTCGCATTGAGGTTTATGGTATACCAAGCATAACCACCCCAAGGTAAGTTTAAGGGTGCCCGCACACTAACAATGAATAATTCGTCAGGCAAATAGGAAGCGAATGAATAAAGATCCTTTTCGTCACTGCCATAGCCGTGTAGCATGAGTAGCAGCTTTGGATTTTTTGTTGCTACATTAGGTTCTCTGAATAGGTATTGTAATGCTTGTGACATATTCAATTATTGGAAGCCCAAATTAGTCAAAATGAAACTAAAAAAAAAATACCCCATGAAAGATGGCGTATTTTTCTTAACAAGATTTTAAATAGTTTAAACACCTTTAAACCAATCCTGGAACATATCTCCGAAGACCGGTACTTTTTTCTCTTCTCCCTGAATGGCTCCGATAAAGCCTATAATCCATAGTATAAAAAGGAATACTGCTATTATTAAGGAAGCCCAGTTACTGAAACGAGCAATGACAAGACTGTTGAGCAAAGAAAAAATACTCAAACCAATCATTTGTCGAATATGAAATGAGGCAAAAGGATTTTTATTGGAATTCATAAAATAGGCAATGATCGTACCTATAAAAGTGATGTAGCTAATGATCGCTATGGTTTTTCCATCGTTTACGGTGTTGTTGTTTGGGGCAGGTTTGTTTTGTTCTGTCATAATAGTTTAAATTTTGTTGATTTGGTAAAGTTAAGTTTTTCTTGTGAATATATTTATCTAAGGATTAGTTTTTTATTATGATAGATGCCGTAGCTTCTTCCTTTCATGTTTTTACCCAACAGGGCTGCATTTTTTGAAGTAGAAAGAATATCAGCTTCGGAAAAAGTCCAATTTATAGTTGGATCAAATAAACTTAAATTGGCTATGGCACCTTCTTCGATATTCACATCGGGCAGACCAAAGATGTGACGTGGTTTGTTGGTTATCAGTTCGATAAAGTCATCCAATTCCATAATTTGTACCAAAGCACCAAAAAAACTTTCCAGCCCAATACTTCCCGATTCTGCCATGGCAAATTCTTTCTTTTTCAATTCTATATTTAAAGGCTGGTGATCACTGGTGATGGAAGTGATGGTACCATCCTGAACAGCTTTTATCAAGGCTTTTCGGTCTTTTTCAGTACGTAAAGGTGGGCTTAATTTTAAGTTGGTGTTGAAATCTCCGAGCTCATCATCAGTAAGATACAAGTGGAAAGCACTCACGCTACAGGTAACTTGTAATCCCTTTTTTTGTGCTTGTTTGATTAATTTGACCGAGGCTTTTGTGGTTATTGTTGGAATGTGTAACTGGCCGCCGGTATATTCCAGTATTTGCAGATCGCGCGCTATTTGGATTTCTTCTGCTAAATTAGGGTTTCCACGCATGCCTATTCGCGTAGTGGCTTCACTTTCATTGACATGGGCATTGTTGCTCATCTGTACATCTTGTGGAAAACTCATCAACAGGCCATTAAAAGCCTGTGTGTATTGCAGGCTTACTTTGAGCAAGTTGGGATTGCTAATACTTCTTTTATAATCGTAAAAACCTATTGCGCCTGCTTGCTGCATATCATAAAGTTCCGCCATTTCAACTCCGGCAGCTTCTTTTGTCATACTGCCAATCGGAAAAATACTTGTAGCATGGTCTTTGGAATTTTCTATAAAATACCTAATGGCATTTCGGCTGTCAACGATGGGGTTTGTGATGGGGTTTAAGGCTATACCAGTGAAGCCGCTTTTGGCAGCTGTGTCTAATCCATTGGTGAGGGTTTCTCTTTCTTCATAACCGGGCTCTCCAAATGAAACGCTGGTATCAAACCATCCGGCTGAGACATGTAAATGGGGTAGTTCTACAAGGCTGACATTTTTGCCAGCAGTAATGCTTGTCGCAATTTTACTGATACGCCCTTTTTCAATCATTATATCTCTTTTTTTTTGGTGTAGCGGCTTGCCGGGAGCGATAATGGTAGCAGATTTTAAAAGCACATTCATTTTACATATATTTAATGATGAGTATTTCAAAAATAATAAATAGCAAGCTCAACAAGATAAAATACTTAAACAAAGAATTGATCTTTTGTTGGCTTTTTAATTCATTTAGGGCATTATTTACTGCAGAAAAGCTTTGACTACCTTCGGGTAGTTGCACCTTTTTTGGAGGTAGTTCACTTTCCTTTTTTGGTATGTTTAGAGCAATAGTTTGTATAACCTCGTCTTTATGCGTAACCATATAAAAACCGGGTTGATCGGGTTTGCTATCTAATTGAATCAATATGTTATCTGCTTTGACCTGTTGTAGGGGGATGAAATCCTTATTAGCTTTTATCAAATGTAGGACCTCATCACTATCCAATATTTTAGGAATCAAAATTTCGTTTGTTTCGCCCAAAGTATAGCTTGTTTGTCCATATTTTACACTTTGTAGTGCCATATTATAAAAAATGGGGACTATTAGAGGAGATTGGGTGAAATTTGAATTTTTAGCGTCTATGGAAGCACTGAATAAATAAATTTTTCCATCTCCTTTGTTGAATTGACTCAAAAATGCATTTTGATTTTCATAACTTAATATTTCCTGACCTCCTAAAAGTGCTGTTTTAAAATAAGTATTTACACTGGGATATTGAAAATTTTCTACTTTACGTTCAAAAACTTGATTGATCAGCGGGTGAGAAAAATTGATTTGGGTGATGTCTAGGCTGTCATTGACCTTTTGTTGTACTTCCCCCAGTTGAAAATAATCAAAGGTTTTTTGCAAAGTAGTTTTAGCTACATTTGATTGAGGGATTAGCAGTAAGTTTCCTCCTTTTTGGACATATTGGCTGAGATATTGTAGTAAACTTTCTGTGACTTTATCGGATATCTCTATACTAATTAAATCCTGCTCATTAATAGCTGTGAAATCTATCTGGCCGACATCTTTTTTGGTGAAAATGAATTCATCATCTGTAAATATTTTTTGTAAAAAATTTTGATCACCGCCAATACTCATCACTTTAATAGGATCTTGACTGTCAAAATATAAAAAATAATTATTGTCAAAGAGATAGGTGTCATTAACATCAATTTTGAGCTGACATTTACTTATATCTAAGGGTAATTGTAATGCTTGGGTGATTGTTTGATTTGCCGGAATATTTACATGATTTTTGGCTAAGATCACTTGATTTTGAAGTGCTGACAGGTTAAGATTTTGCGCTTCTTTACTTTGATTTCGGATTTGGATTTCCAATCGAATTTGATCGTTCAGTTTTTCTTTGATAAATGCTGTATCTATACTTACATTGGTTTCATTTTCTGGGTGGAGTTTTACGAAATTGAGTTCAAAGGCATTCGAACTACTGTCTTTTGGGGCAGGCTTAAAATTTTGAAAATCAGAAATATATAAAAATATTTGTGCAACATCTACATTTTTAGAGAAAAGTTGTTCGGCTTGAAGCAGGATATTCGGGAATGATTTATTGGTGGCGGAATAATCTACTTCTTTTAAAGCCGTAATAAAGTCTGTTCGGTTGTTATTTTTGGTGTACTGATTGTTTGTGATAAGACTAAAAGTACCTTTTTCGGGCAAGTTTTCTGTAATGTCATGAAGCATTCTTTTTAGTAATTCACCATCCTTGGCTTTGGCTTGCATACTATAAGAGTTATCCAGGTAGATCACCGTATGCCAATGTTTTGAGGTTTTGTATTTTGAGAAGTAGGGTTGGGCAAAAGCAAAGATCAAAGTAGCCAATATGCCCATACGCATCAGTAGTAGCAGTAGTTTTTTAAGTCTGGAGCTCTTGCGGGTTTGTTGCTCAATTTCTTTGAGAAACTTTAGGTTTGTAAAAGGAGTTTTGGTAAATCTTTGAAGTTGAAAAAGGTGAATAAACAGCGGGATGAGTAAAGCAAATAGGGCGTATAAAAATTCTGGATGCTTAAACTGCATTATATTAAAAATTTGTCAAAAATAGTTAATTTAATAAAATTGTTTGCGCTCTATCCGGACCTACCGATACAATTTTGACTGGAACCCCTACATAGTTTTCAATGAATTCAATGTATTTTATAAGTTCTTTAGGTAATTCGTCGGCATTGGTCATTTGAGTCAGGTCTTCTTGCCAGGCTTTACATTCGGAGTAATTGGCCTTTAAGTGTATTTCGTTAATATCAAAAGGAAAGTGTCCGATAGACTCTCCCCGGTATTGGTAAGAAGTACATACTTTTATTTGGTCAAACCCACTTAACACATCACTTTTCATCATGGCCAGTTGTGTAACACCATTAAGTTGCACGGCATATTTTAAAGCGACAAGGTCTAGCCATCCACATCTACGAGGTCTACCTGTGGTAGCTCCGAATTCATGACCTATTTCGGCCATTTTTTTACCATATTCATCAAAAAGTTCGGTGGGGAAGGGACCAGAACCTACACGGGTAGTATAGGCTTTAAAGATACCGATGACTTCTCCTATTTGATTAGGTGCTATGCCTAAACCTATGCAGGCACCTGCCGCTGTAGTTGTGGATGAAGTCACAAAAGGATAGGTGCCAAAATTGATGTCCAGTAGGGAGCCTTGGGCGCCTTCTGCCAATATTTTTTTACCTTCTGAAATGCTTTCTTGCATGTATTGTACCTGGTCGATAAAAGGTATTTCTTTTAGCGCTTTGAGACCTTTGAAAAATTCAGTTTCCATTTGTTCAAGATCGAAATCCAAACCCACTTGATAGTTGGTAATCATTTTCAAGTGTTTTTGTGTCAATTTTCGATATTTTTCTTTCCAATCCGGAAGTTCCAGATCTCCCACGCGTAGGCCATTTCTACCTGTTTTATCCATATAAGTAGGACCAATACCTTTTAGTGTAGAGCCTATTTTGGCTTTCCCCTTGCTGGCTTCACTTGCTGCATCGAGCAATCTGTGAGTAGGTAAAATGAGGTGTGCGCTTCGGGCAATTTTCAAACTATTTTTATAATCAATCTCTTGAATGTTAAGATTTTCTAGTTCTGCATTTAGTATCACAGGGTCTATAACCACACCACCTCCTATGATGTTCATGGCATGTGTGCGAAATATACCGGAAGGAATGGTGTGTAGCACATGTTTTTGCCCGTTGAAAACTAGTGTATGGCCGGCATTAGGACCACCCTGAAAACGGGCAATAGTATCGTGTTGTTCCGTCAATACATCTACGATTTTCCCTTTGCCTTCATCACCCCATTGTAGCCCTAATATTAGATTGATTTTTGACATAAACGCCAGGTTTTAAATGATATTTTATTTTTTTGATTTATTTCTTGTACCATAAAAATGTAGAGAATGCTTGTGTACACTCACGTTAAAAACGTCTTCAATGGTTTTTTTGATTAATTCGATGCGTGGATCACAAAATTCAATGATCTCATCCGTATCTTCAATAATCAAATGATCGTGTTGTTTATCAAAAAAAGATTTTTCATAATAGGATTGATTTTGACCGAATTGGTGTCTGCGAACCAGATTACATTCTAAGAGTAATTCAATGGTGTTGTATAAGGTTGCCCTGCTTACACGGTAATTCTTTTGGTTCATCAAAGCAAAGAGAGAGTCAATGTCAAAGTGTCCTTCCTGTTTGTATATTTCCTCCAAAATGGCAAATCGTTCCGGAGTTTTCCGGTGTTTTTTGTTTTCAAGAAATTGTGTAAACACACTTTTGACAATCTCAAAATCACTATTTACCTTCATGAGAAATCTGATTTTTTCAATACATGCAAAAATAAGAAATACCCTTTCTGAAAGGGCTTAGCAGATAAAAAAGAAATGAAAACTTATAAACAAATTTAGGATTTTTCGCGCTCCACTTTTCTCACCCCTTCAATACTTTTTAAATTTTCGATCAGCTTGTTTAATTGGTCAATATTCTTCACACTAACTCTGATGTGTCCTTCAAAATATCCGGCTTCACTATCTATATTGATACGTTGTATATTGACATTCATCGCATTGGAAATTACCAGTGTTACATCATTCACAATACCTACATTGTCTATGCCGGAAACATTGATGTTTACTTTGAATTCTCGTTGTGTGGAATCTATCCAGACGGCTTTTAAGATTCTGTAGCGATAGTTAGCTTGTAAATTAATAGCATTAGGACAGTCTTGACGATGCAGTTTAATACCTTCATTGATCGTGGTAAAGCCAAAAACTTTATCTCCGGGGATAGGGTTACAGCACTTGGCAGGGGTGTAGGGTAAGGTTTCTTCATCTTTCCCAAAAACAACCATATCAAATTTTTGAGATACTTCATCATTATCTTGGACGCTGGATATTTTCTTTTTAGGCCTTTTTGTTTTAAAAAGGGAGTATAGTGTGTTATTTTGGACGGCAGCAAATTTTTTCAAATCTGAGTTTGAAACGGCGCCATTTCCAATACGAAAAAAAAGATCTAAGCTGGTCTTTAATTTAAAATAGTTGACTAAGTTATTTATAGTCTTGTCATTAAATTTAACTTTGATAGACTTAAGCTTGCGTTGTAATATTTCTTTTCCTTCTTCGGCAAGTCTTTTTTGTTCTTCTTTAAGGGAGCTTTTTATCTTTGAACGAGCTCTGGAAGTAACGGCATAATCCAGCCAAGCTTGTTTGGGTTTCTGATTTTCTGATGTGATTATTTCTACTTGGTCACCACTGGTCAATTCTTTATTGAGGGGTACAATTTTACCATTCACTTTAGCGCCTCTACAATGCTCTCCTACTTCCGTATGAACCGCATAGGCAAAATCTATGGGGGTAGCCCCTTTAGGAAGTGATTTTATCTCCCCATCGGGGGTAAAAGTGTAAATTTCTTTAGAGTATAAATTCAGTTTGATGCTTTCAACAAAATCTATCGCATCTTCTTCAGAATTTTCCAAAGCATCTTTTAATTTATTAAGCCATTGATCTAACCCGGATTCTTTGGATGTTCCGTGTTTATACTTATAATGTGCTGCATAACCTTTTTCTGCAATTTCATGCATACGCTGACTTCTAATCTGTACTTCTACCCATTTGCCACCCGGTCCCATGACTGTAGTATGTAAGGCTTCATATCCGGTGGATTTGGGTTGAGTCATCCAATCTCTGAGTCTTACAGGATTAGGGCTAAAGTGGTCGGTTACTATAGAATATATCTTCCAGGCATCGTGTTTTTCATCTTTACTTTGAGGTTTGTAGATGATTCGAATGGCGAATTTGTCATATACTTCCTCAAAACTTACGCCTTGGCGTTTCATTTTATTTCTTATAGAATGGATGGATTTAGTACGCCCGTGGATCTCAAAAATATAACCTTCATTTTCTAATGAGCTTTTAATGATTTCAGAAAAGCTGTTGATGTATTTTTCACGTTTTTGTTTACTCTCTTTAATTTGGCGCGCTATGCTGTAGTAGACTTCCGGCTCTGTGTATTTTAATCCTAAGTCTTCCAGTTCTGTTTTAATTGTGTAGAGCCCCAATCTATGGGCTAATGGCGCATAAATATATAATGTCTCGGCTGCTATTCGCGCTTGTTTTTCAGGTATCATGGCATCTAACGTGAGCATATTATGATACCTGTCGGCAATTTTGATTAGTATTACCCTAACGTCATCATGAAGTGTTAGCAACATTTTACGATAGTTCTCAGCTTGTAATGACGAACTTTCATTTGAGAGGCTTTTAATCTTGGTTAATCCATTGACAATTCTTGCAATGGTTTCGCCAAAAATTTGCTCTATATCTTCTAAAGTATAGGAGGTGTCTTCAACAACATCATGTAGGAGTGCAGCAATGATCGAGGTGGCTCCCAGCCCAATCTCATCAGCTACTATTTTAGCAACAGCTATAGGATGATATACATAGGGTTCACCACTTTTTCGTCGTTGATCCTTATGAGCCTCTATAGATAAATCAAATGCCTTCCGAATAGACTTTTTATCTTCAGTTGTTAATTCCTGATAAGTTCCCCTCAGGAGGTCTTTGTAAAGCCTTGCCAGCTCTTTTACTTCTGCTTCTGAGTATTTTACTTCCGCCATAGCTGTAAAAGTAGAAAAATATTTTTTATGCTTGATTTCTTAACAGAAAAAAATTAAGACTTAAGAAAGTAATTTTTTAACTCGCTGAATAAGAGTTGGATGTGAATAATGTAAGTTCCTGCTTTCGCAGGGATTAATCTATTAATTTCCTTATCCGTTGTAGAAGTGTAGGATGCGAATAATGCCAGAATACATATAGTGGATGAGGGGTAAGATTACTCAATGAATTATTAGAAAGTTTCTTCAATGCATTGATTAAATCTTTGGCGTGGCTATACTGTTTTGCAAATGCGTCAGCCTGATATTCAAATTTACGGGACAAAACACTCATTAATAGTCCGGTAAATTCAGATATTGGACTATATAGAATACCGAAAACGATAATTCCAATATGAAAGCTTGGATTAGAAACACCTAAAGCCTGTGATAAAAGCGGACTATTGATAAATAATGATAAGATAAATAGTGTAAAACCGGTCGTTAAAATACTGATGAATATGTTGAATAAAATATGCTTTTTTTGGTAATGGCCAATTTCGTGGGCCAATACCGCAACAATTTCATCTGTTTCCAGATCATTAATCAATGTGTCGTATAAAACCACTCTTTTTTTAGACCCAAAGCCTGTAAAGTAAGCATTGGCTTTTTTGGAACGTTTGCTGCCGTCGATCACATAGATATTTTTGAGTCTAAAACCGGTTTCCTTTGCAAATTGATTGATGGCATCTTTAAGCGCGCCTTCTTCCAGTGGAGTTTGTTTGTTAAACAGTGGTACGATGAGTTGTGAATAAAAAAAAGTAAAGAATAAAGTAAAAATTGTAATCAATATCCATGTATACCACCAAAAATGAGTACCTGTTTGATGAAAAAACCACAGTATGGCATACAAAATGGCACCTCCAATCAATATACTAAGAAACAGACTCTTGATTTCATCAAGCCAAAAAGTTTTATGAGTGGTAGTGTTGAATGAAAATTTTTCTTCAATAACAAAAGTGTGATAGTAGGAAAATGGCAGGCTAATTATATTATTTGCTAAAACCATAATACCTATATAAACCAAGCTTATCCAAATAGGCTCAGCAACATACTGTCTGATGAGTTCATCCAGCCAGGCAAACCCTCCGAAAAAGAAAAAAGTCAATACCAGGATAAGCTGAAAAACACTTTGCCAGATGCCAAAGCGATAATTAATGACCTTATAACTTTGAGATTTGATATATTCATCTCGATCAAAAACACCTTCCAATTCTGTAGGGATAGGATCCTTAAAATGTTGAGCATTGAGATAGTCTAAAA
>JANTFO010000063.1 GCA_024763365.1 Flavobacteriaceae bacterium | reverse complement strand
CCTTCGCCCGGGCTTTTTCGGTAGCGGTAACCCAAATTAGAGAAAAGGTTAAATGTTTTATTGCGGTAATTGACATTGGCAGATGCTCCATAATTTGCCGGTTCTCCTGCTGTGAGGCTTACAGAGGCATTCACCCCTTGTGCTTTGCTTTTACGCAATATGATGTTGAGAATACCAGCGGTACCTTCGGCTTCGTATCGTGCAGAAGGACTGGTGATTACTTCAACTTTCTGTATAGCCTCGGCAGGTAATTGGCGTAAGGCATCAGTACTGTTCAAGCCAACAAGGCCGGAAGGTTTTCCATCAATTAAAATACGAACACTTTCATTACCTCGTAAACTCACATTACCTTCTACATCTACACTTACGGAAGGTACATTTTCCAGCACATCACTGGCATTTCCACCTTTGACCGTTAGGTCTTTGCCAACATTATATATCTTTTTATCTAATTTTACTTCTACAGTAGTTGTTTCGGCAATGATTTCTACTTCATCAAGGTTTTCCATTTCAGATTCAAGATAAATAATACCGAGATTAGTATATTTATCAATCTTAACCTCTTTAAAAGTTTTGGGTTTAAAAGAAAGGAATTCAACTTTTATATCGTAATAGCCTTGAGGGACTTCTATATCAAATCTACCGTGTTTATCCGTAATACCACCGGTAATTTTTTTACTGTTTTTCGGGGTAAAAACCAATGTGGCGTATTCCAAAGCTTGATGTGTCTCTGTATCTATGACTTTACCCGTAACACTATATTTGGTAAAATTCTGTGGCCTCTGTGCCAAAGTACTTATACTTAAAAACAATAAGAAAAATATCGAAATGTAGGTAGTTTTCATAAAATGAATATAATCTATATTAGATGCTAAAAATAACGGGAAGTTTAAAAATAGATAGGTTTGAAATTGTTAAAGAAAGATTAATAAAATGATAAGAAAATTAGCGCACCTACCTTCCGGCAGGTGGTTTAGCTAATGAGTTTGTTGTATTGATAGAAATGTATTTCTTAAAGAAACTAAAAATATCCTATTTGATAAAATTGATTTTTCTCATTCTCAGGCTTTCAGGAGTTACTTCAAGATATTCATCGTCGCGTATATATTCTAAGCACTCTTCTAATGAAAACGTAACTTTTGGAAATATTTTAGCTGCTTCATCTGCACTGGTAGTGCGGATATTGGTCAATTTTTTACCTTTGATAAGATTGACCGACATATCTTCTTGCTTGTTGTTTTCACCAACAACCTGTCCTTTGTATATTTCCTCATTAGGATCTATAAAGAAACGCCCTCTATCTTGAAGCCTGTCTATGGCATAAGCAGTGGCTTTTCCGGTTTCAGCAGAAACAATTGCACCATTTTTTAACGTATTAATGTCTCCTCTGTAGGTATCATAGGCACGAAAACGGTGATTGATGATGGCTTCTCCCTTGGTAGCGGTTAACACCTTATTTCTCAAGCCTATCAAACCACGGGAAGGTATGTCAAATTCTATATGTTGCAGGTCACCTTTGGGTTCTAAGTGTAGTAAGTTACCTTTTCGTTGCGTGACCAAATTAATGGCTTTACTGGCAAGTTCTTCTGGTACATTTATAATCAAAGTTTCATAGGGTTCTTGTTTTTGACCAGCTACCTCTTTGATGATAACCTGTGGCCTTCCCACTTGCAATTCGTAGCCTTCTCGTCGCATAGTCTCAATCAAAATGGATAAATGTAGGATGCCACGCCCGAAAACATTGAACTTATCTTCAGAATCTGTTTCTTCCACACGCATAGCTAAATTCTTTTCGGTTTCCTTCATCAGTCTGTCCCTTAAATGTCGAGAGGTGACATATTTACCTTCTTTACCATAAAAAGGAGAGTTGTTAATGGTAAACAACATACTCATCGTTGGTTCGTCTATATTAATACGAGTTAAGGCTTCGGGATTATCCCAATCGGCAATAGTATCACCTATCTCAAAATCATCTAAACCTGCTACAGCACATATATCGCCACTTCTTACATTTTTCACCCGGTCTTTACCCAAACCTTCAAAGGTGTGTAACTCTTTTATTTTTACTTTATCTATGCTGCCATCTTTTTTACATAATGCATATTCTTTTCCTTCTTCAATATCTCCACGATATACACGACCTATGGCAATTCGGCCGGTATAATTTGAATAATCCAAAGACGTAATTTGCATTTGTAAATCGCCCGATTGATATGGGGCTTCAGGTATAGTCTTGATAATGGTATCCAAAAGAGGAATTATATCGGAAGTAGGTTTTTGCCAATCATAACTCATCCAAGCTTGTTTAGCTGAACCATAAATCGTCTCAAAATGCATTTGCTCTTCAGAAGCATCCAGTGCAAACATGAGGTCAAACACTTTCTCCTGAACTTCATCAGGGGTACAGTTTTCTTTATCTACTTTATTGATTACCAAAATAGGGGTTAAGCCTAATAATAAAGCTTTGTCTAATACAAAACGAGTTTGCGGCATAGGTCCTTCAAATGCATCTACCAGCAATAAAACACCATCAGCCATTTTTAATACACGTTCTACTTCTCCGCCAAAATCGGCGTGGCCAGGGGTGTCTATCACATTGATCTTATAACCTTTATAATTAACTGATACATTTTTTGAAAGAATTGTAATACCGCGTTCCCGTTCCAAATCGTTATTGTCTAATAACAAATCGGTTCGTTCTTTACGTTCATCAAGTATCTTAGCTTGGTCAATGATCTTATCTACCAGGGTTGTTTTACCGTGGTCTACGTGTGCGATGATGGCAATATTTCGGATTGATTGCATGAATGAGTAGCTTTATAAATTAGCTTTGTGTAAGCGTGCGCAAAACTACTCTTTTTTTCAGGCAAATGAGATAATAAAGGAAATTTAATTATTCCTTATCATCTTCAGCTCTTTTGACAATGTTTTCGGGCAATGCTTTCTTTGCTTTAGCCCCCATTTTTTTGATCTTTTCCACACTGGAAATAAGGTTGCCACGCCCTTCAAAAAGTTTGTTCATGGCGGCATTATAGTCCGATTTGGTGGCGTCAATTTTTTTACCAATACCGATCAAGTCACGCATCAAACCTTCAAATTTGTCATATAAAGCACCGGCCTGCCGGGCAATTTCCAAAGCGTTTTGTTGTTGTTTTTCATTGTTCCACATACTATCAATAGTTCGCAGGGTAGCCAGTAGGGTAGTAGGGGTGACGATCACAATATTCTTTTCAAAAGCCTTGTTATAGAGTTGGTTGTCGTGATTAAGGGCAATGGCAAATGCCGGTTCTATGGGTACAAAAAGGAGTACAAAATCCGGTGATTGGATGTCGTAGATATCTTCATACTTCTTAGCGCTGAGTTGTGCTACATGCCGATTGAGCGATTGAATGTGCATTTTAAGGAATTGTTCTTTTTCGCTTTCATCCTCACTCTGAATAAATTGTTCATAATGTGTTAGAGAAACTTTAGAGTCGATGATCATCTTTTTTTGATCGGGAAGGTGTATGATCACATCGGGACGTAATCTTTGTTTGCCTTCGACTTCGGTGGTAAAACTTTTTTCCAACTCATACTCACGTCCTTTTTCCAAACCTGATTTTTCGAGCACCCGTTCCAGCACCAATTCTCCCCAATTACCTTGAGTTTTGCTATCACCTTTAAGTGCGCGGGTCAAATTCACAGCGTCTTTACTCATCTGTTGGTTGAGTTCGT
Source organism: Flavobacteriaceae bacterium (assembly GCA_024763365.1). GTDB lineage: Bacteria > Bacteroidota > Bacteroidia > Flavobacteriales > Flavobacteriaceae > DQTL01. The sequence goes on along the minus strand of JANTFO010000063.1, from coordinate 6,961 downwards.
GTAAACCTTTGATCTGCTGGCGTAAAGCAGCCTGATAATCGATGCTTTCTTTGTGGGTTTGCTCTACTTTCTTTTCAAAAAGCTGGATCTTTTCATTAAGCGGATTGAGTATCTGCTTAAGGTTTTCTTTGTTTTGCTCAGTAAACTTATTGGTTTTTTCTTCTAATATCTTATTAGCCAGATTTTCAAATTCTTTACTAAATTTTTCCTGCAATTTGGCTACTTCCGATTTGTTTTCCTGTAGTTTTTCCTCTAATCGGGCTATGAGACTTTCTTTTTGGATAAACTGTTCCCGAAGTTCACCTTTTGCTTTATGAGTTTTTTTTAGTTCTTCAGAAAGGCTGGTCTTATCATTTTCTAATATTGTTTTTTCTGTTTCTAAGAAATTTATTTGCCCTTCATGTTTGGTAATGATACCAGTGTATTTGCTTTTAAGTAGTAAATAGGAAATAAATACTGCCAAAACAATGGCTAATAAAGTTATGATTATGAAATAAATAAGGTTTTGGTCCATGCTGTTCTTTTCTTAAAACGAAAGTAGGGAATATGTGTTAATAAAAAAAATACTTACTAATTGCTGATCCTTTATCATTTAATCATTATTTGTACTTTTATCATTTAATTAAATATCTATGTCTAAAAAACTTACAGAACCCAAAATCATCTCCAGAGGCATCTTGAGAGCAGTAGCTACCATAGGGCTTATCGTTTTGATACTGTATGTACTCAAACAAGTAAGTCCGGTCATCATTTACCTCGCCATTGCATCTGTTATCGCTTTGATATTCAGTCCTTTGATTCAATTTATGAAACGTAAACTCAAGATGAAAAACATGTTAGCTGTCTTGATAGCTATGGTGATCTTAATATTGATTCTCGGTGGTGTTGTCAGCTTGTTTATACCTTTGGTGGTCAAAGAAAGTGAGAACTTATCTTTACTCAATTCTCAAGAATTTCGAAATAAGATGGAATTTGTGATCAAAGAAGTGGATTTATATTTTAAGTCCAAAAACATCAATCTAATGGAAAAATTGCAAGGTATCGATTTCGGTAGTTATCTTAAACAAATACCCAATTTCATGAATAATGTTATTGGGGCTTTCGGGAATGTATTGATTGGTTTTTTGTCGGTATTATTTATCAGTTTTTTCTTTATGAGTGATAACACTTTGTTAAAAAAGAATTTGTTAGCTATACTACCCGATAATATTGAAGACCGAATATTTGATTCTTTACGAAAAATTAGAGCACTTCTATCCCGTTATTTTATCGGTCTTACTTTACAGATCAGCATTTTATTTGTAATCTATACGACCACGCTACTGATATTTGGCATCGAAAATGCTGTGGTAATTGCTTTATTAGCAGCGCTATTGAATTTAATACCCTATGTGGGTCCACTTATTGGAGGAGTATTGATGATTGTACTAGCCATGACAGATAACCTCACATTGGATTTTCAAACACAAATATTACCTACAACTGTTTATGTTCTAATAGGTTACGTATTTGCACAATTGGTTGATAATTTCTTTAGCCAGCCGTATATTTTCTCAAAAAGCACCAAATCACATCCCTTGGAAATATTCTTGGTAATATTGATTAGCGGTTATCTTTTTGGAATACTAGGTATGGTGTTGGCTGTACCAAGTTATACTGCCATTAAAGTGGTTTTAAAAGAATTTTTGTCAAGCTATGAGTTTGTCAGGCATATGACAAGAGGTGTATAATCTTTCCATTTTAGAACTTAAAAAATTTCCAAGCCAACAACAGCCAACCGGCAATAAATAATAAACCTCCTATAGGTGTGACAAACCAAATATATTTGGCAGGAATTATATTTAAAGATATTACATAAAGTGAGCCTGAAAAAAACAATATTCCCAGTAAAAACATAATACTAATCGTATTTTTTGAGATTTGATTTATAGGTAAAAACTGTATAATCAGAATAAGGATGATGTGTATCATTTGATAGCGTACCCCGGTTTCCCAATTTTTTAAACTATCACCCAATCTTTCTTGTAAGGCATGGGCACCTAAAGCACCAAAGGCAACACCCAAGGCACCTAAAAGGGCTGTAATAACTAAAATTAATTTGTACATGGTATTGGTTTTAGTGCAAAGATAGTTTTTTATAAACATAAAAAAAGTCATAATTCTTGTATGCTCTGTAACAATCTGTGATATCTGTGTGAAATAAAATAGTAGTATACTGATTACAAAGTTTAACTAAGAAAAGTCGATTCGAATAAAAGACTTCTCGACTGCGCTCGAAGTGACATAAAAAACCGTATTTTTGAAAAACCAATAAAGAAATATTTTATGCAGTCCGGCATTCAAAAAACACATTTTAATTTCCCCGGTCAAACCCATTACTACAAGGGTAAAGTTCGTGATGTGTACACTATAAATGATGAAAAGTTAATCATGGTGGCTACTGACCGAATCTCATCCTTTGATGTAGTATTACCACGCCCAATACCTTATAAAGGCCAGGTGCTAAATTTGATAGCTGCCAAAATGCTCGAAGCCACTAAAGACATTGTTCCTAATTGGCTGGAAGCTGTCCCTCATCCCAATGTAGCCATTGGTAAAAAAGCAACTCCCTATAAAGTAGAAATGGTGGTACGTGGCTATCTAGCCGGCCATGCTGCACGAGAATACAAAGCCGGAAAACGTATCTTATGTGGGGTATCAATGCCTGATGGTTTGTATGAGAATGATGCTTTCCCCAAGCCTATTATCACACCTGCTACTAAAGCCCCGGACGGCTTGCACGATGAGGATATTTCACGTGAAGAGATCATTAATAAAGAAATCGTCAATGCAGAAGATTACAGTAAGTTGGAGCAATACGCCTTGGCATTGTTCCAACGCGGAACTGAAATAGCTGCTAAACAGGGATTGATATTAGTAGATACCAAATATGAGTTTGGCAAAACACAAGAGGGAGAAATTATCTTAATTGACGAAATACATACACCTGATTCCTCTCGTTACTTTTATGCTGACACCTATCAGGAATTACAAAAAATAGGACAAGCCCAAAGACAACTATCTAAAGAATTTGTCAGAGAATGGCTGATGGAAAACGGATTTCAAGGAAAAAAAGGTCAGATCATACCAGAAATGACAGTTGAAACTTTAAATCTAATAACCTACCGCTATATAGAATTATATGAAAAATTAACAGAAAAAAAATTTGATAAAAATCCGGAACTAACAGAAGTTTCTACTATTGAAAAAGCCATTAAAAAATATTTAAACAACTCATAAACAGCTATTTAAAAATGAATTATATTTTATTTGACGGAAAAGCACGAAATAATTTATTGCCTTTAACCTATACTCGTCCTGTTGCAGAAATACGGGTAGGTATCTTGACGATTAGGGAGAAATGGGAGAAATTATTGGGTGAAAAGACTAGTACGCTAACAAAATCCTATTTACAAGATAAATATCCCTTAATCAATAAGAAAGAGGATATACTCATCAATGCTTCTATTTTGCCCACACCTGAATTAGTGGAGATAATAAGAGAATTAGATATTGATCAAGCCGTTTACTATAAAGATGAAATTGTAGCAGTGCATGTTCATGATGAACAACACGAGTTACATGGTTCACAATATAGCCGGATTGCATATAAAGGCAACTTGTTAAAACTTGAAAATGTATGGGATATTTTTAGTTTAAACAAAGATGCTATACAATTTGATTTTGTGTTACTTACGAAAAATAAAGAATCACAATCCATACCTAAATATGTTCATGCTAAAAATCCGGAAAATATATTTATTGAACCCGGAGCACAGATAGAAGTTTGTAGTTTAAACGCCAGCGATGGCCCCATTTACATTGGCAAGAATGCTAGCATTATGGAAGGTAGTATGATTCGTGGCAGTTTTGCGCTTTGTGAAGGCAGTACAGTTAAAATGGGTGCTAAGATCTACGGAGGGACTACGGTTGGGCCACAATCTAAAGTGGGTGGAGAACTTAACAATGTTGTGATCTTTGGCTTTACCAATAAAGCCCACGATGGATTTTTGGGAAATGCAGTAATAGGTGAGTGGTGTAATTTAGGTGCTGATACTAATAATTCCAACTTAAAAAACAATTACGCTCCTATCAAACTTTGGAGCTATGAAAAAGAAAGCTTTGCCCAAACAGGTCTTCAATTTTGCGGCTTGATCATGGGTGACCATTCCAAGTGTGGGATCAATACCATGTTCAACACCGGCACATTGGTAGGTGTAAGTGCCAATATCTTTGGGGATGGCTTTCCCCGTAATTTCATCCCATCTTTTAGCTGGGGAGGGCCTGCCGGGTATCAGGTATATAAAATGAACAAAGTAAAAGAGGTGGCAAAAGTAGTCATGGAAAGACGCGGACTAAACTTTAATGCCATAGAAGAAAATATACTTAACGAAGTTTTTAAAATGACAGAAAAGTATAGAAATTTTTAAGTAATTTTTTTCTGAAAAAATTTGTTCAATTCGTTTTTTTTTTATGTTTGTTCTATTGTTTCAAATAAAAAAAAGAAAACGAATTCGTATGAAAAGAATAATTGTGGACTACAGCAAAATCACCAAAGAGATTATGGATTTGCTGGTCGAAAAATATCCTGATGGTTACAATGCCATTGACGTTATCAGCTTTAGGGATAAAAACAAAAATTTAATCGATGCTATTCAGGTTGAATCCAATGAAGCTGTTTATTTAGTTAAAGTCAGTAAAAAACTTTCTAACACCATGGAAGAGTATGACACTAATGATGAACAGTACGACGACTACGAAGATCAGGACTTACTATTCGATAACGAATTACCCGAAACTGCAGAAGATGAATATTAAAAATTCCCTGCATTTGCATACAGGGAATTTTGGGGGTATCCCGATTTCACGAGAAACAATTACTATTTTTTACTTTTAAGACATTTCTTTAATCAAGAATATGTTCTTCTTCCTCCAGCAAGGCAAAAAACTTATTTAGATTGGGCATGATGATGATGTTTGTTCGGCGGTTTCTTGACCTGTTATCGGCAGTATCATCCGGAACAAGTGGTTTATAACTACTTCTACCCGAAGCGATTAATTGAGCCGGATCTACATCAAACTTATCTTGTAAAATTCGAGTTATTGAAGTAGCACGTTTCACACTTAAATCCCAATTGTCTAAAAGATTTCCGGATTGGAAACTCCTGGAATCTGTATGACCTTCTATCATAACATCCATACTGGGTTCCGATTTTACCACATCAGCTATTTTTTGTAATAAAGGATGGGCTTTGGGATTAACACGGTAACTGGCTGTTTTGAATAAAAGGTTATCGGCTACAGAGATCATGACCACTGTTTTGTTAATATTGACATCAATATCTTCTTCACTATCTAGATTTGAATTTGCGATGTTCTTTTTTAAATTGTAGTTCAAAACCAGATTAATAGAATCCTGAAGTGTCTGTGCACCTGCCAGTTGCTCAGGGGGTAATTTTGACAAAATAGCATTCATCTTGTCTTTTATCTCCTGAGACATAACGGTCAAGTTATCATCTACCAAAACAAGTTCTTCTTGCTTAGTGACTGTCAGATCATTAGTTAGTGTTTGATTAGTTTCCTTTAATGAATTGATCTTATCGTTATACGCATCCACTCGTTTTTCAATTTTAGCGAACCGAGCTTCAAGATTCTCTTTTTCCATAGTCGTTTTTTGAAGTACCGCTTTGGTATCGGTCAAATTTTCTTCCAATGCCACATACTTTTTCTTAGATACACAGGATGAGGTGATCAATAAAATAGAAGCGAAAAACAAAAATTGTTTAATCATAATTCAGGGGGTTTTAAAATTTATAAGAACAAATAAACATCAATTTACCCGAATGAAAAATACCCAATTCCAGTATTTTTAAAAAATGTAGGAAAATAGCAGAAGCTTATTTATCCTCCTTAACCCGGCTTAGCAATCTTGCAAGAGACTGTGTTGTGGGGATGCGTTCCAGGATAAGTTTAAGGAATACTGTGATAGGGATAGCCAATACCAGGCCGGCTATTCCGAATATAAAACCCCATACCGCTAAACTGATCAAAATGGAAATTGTATTGATTTGAAAACTCCTTCCCATTAAAATAGGTTCTAATATACCACCTACTACCACTTGAACACCTATTAATAGAAGTCCAAAAACAACAAAAGTACCTGTATGGGTGATCTCAACAAAGCCAAATACAATTAAAACAGCTGTAATAAAAAATGAACCGATGAGTTGGATGAAATTAAGCAGGAAGGCTGTAAAACCCCAAAACAACGCAAACTTGACCCCAAAAAACATAGCGACCAAACCAAAACCAATTCCGGTAATAAGGCTGGTAAGGAATTTTACTTTTATGAAATTATTAAGTGTTACTTTAATTTCTCGAAAAACATGTACCGCATCCGCATCATTGTTAGTAACACGGTTTAAAAATATTTCAAATAAGTGCGCTCCTGTTAAAAACAAAGCCAAAAAGAACAGCGTCATGAATAGCCTGGTAGTAAAAGTACTTACCTGACTAATGATCTTATCACTGTTATCTTCCGCTATTTTTCTAAAATCGATACGGCTGGATTCTATAGTTTCCACACCCAGAAATTCCTGGATTTTCATCAAAATCGGATTGATCTTAGCATTAGCCTGATGCAGCATCGCTTCTTTAGACTGGAAAAGTTCTATGCTGGTTCGCTGTAAAATGATGACGTTTAGCCATATAAAACCTACCGATATAGCTATGATAATGATGATACCCAGCCAGTTGGGTATTTTTTTACTTTCAAACCAGTTGAGTATAGGCAACAGTAGTATGGCGATGAATAAGGCTAAAAAAAACGGTATAAAAATAAAGGAGAACAGTCGTAGCACAAATAGCACCACTACAGAAGCAATGATGATTAATGATACTTTTATAATACGTAAATCTTTAG
>JANTFO010000062.1 GCA_024763365.1 Flavobacteriaceae bacterium | reverse complement strand
AACTTTATAAACTTATAACTAATAAGAATGAAAACAATATTCATCATAGTACAAAAAGAATTTAAGCAGATATTTCGTAATAAGGCGATGCTACCGATTATTTTCTTGATGCCCATTATACAGATTGTCATACTGTCGTATGCAGCGACTTTTGAGATCAAAGAAGTTCGTTTGGGATATATAGATAGCGATAAATCTGCTTATTCAAGAGAGCTAATCAGCAAATTTGATATTTCCTCCTATTTCACCGTTGTGGGAGAATTCGACTCACAAAAACAAGGGCATAATTCATTACAACAAGGAAAAACAGATGTACTTATCGAAATACCATCAGATTTTGAAAGGGATTTATTAAAAGAAAAACAAACAAGCCTATCTGTCATAATTGATGCTATAAACGGTGCTGCTGCCGGTGTTGAAAATGGCTACATCACACAGATAATTCAAAGTTTTAATAACCAAATCCGAATGGATTTAATGCCCTATCAACCACAGCAAGAAAGGGTGAAAAGGCTTAGGTTTATACCTTCTTTTTGGTATAATCAAACTTTAGATTATAAAACATTTATGGTGCCTGGTATCATTGTTATTTTAGTCACCATGATTTCCCTTTTTCTATCAGGAATGAATATCGTACGAGAAAAAGAGATTGGTACACTAGAACAAATTAACGTAACACCTATTAAAAAGCATCAATTCATTATTGGCAAACTACTGCCCTTTTGGATTCTTGGGATGTTTATTTTATTCTTTGGAATGAATATCGGCCGATTTTTATTTAATGTGCCTTTATTAGGCAGTCCTATATGGATCTTATCTTTCGCTTCCATTTATATTTTAGTTTTTTTAGGAATGGGGTTTTTTATCTCCAACTTTACAGACACCCAACAACAAGCCATGTTTATTGCTTGGTTTTTTGTGGTGATTTTTATCTTGATGAGTGGCTTATTTACGCCTATAGAAAGCATGCCTGCTTGGGCTCAAAAAATTACTGAATTTAACCCTGTACGCTATTTTATTGAAGTAATACGAATGGTGATGCTAAAAGGATCTCAATTTGCAGATGTAAAAACACAATTTATTAAAATTTCAATCTTTGCTCTTGTAACCAATTCTTTAGCAGTGTTGAGTTATAAAAAAACCTATTAGAAATACTTAAACTTGAAAGTAATCTTTTTTTTTACATTTGTAGACATATTTAAAAAAGCACTATAAATATATAGTAACCAATTTTATACAACAATAAGTGCACTAAACTATTAACTAAACTACAACTTATGAAGATTATTCAACAATTCTTTTTTATGACGCTTTTGTTAGTTTTTTCAATTCAAAACTATGCTCAAAAGTTAACTACAGAAAAAGTGTCTTATATAGGCACTGTAACCTCTATGGAACATGTACCATCCATCGCTTCTCAATACGCTACTTTACCTGCTTATACAGATAAAGTGGAAATGCAAGATGGTAGAGCTTCCGGTAATATTGTTGTTCCCGGAAAAGACCCACAAAAACTTGATGATTATTTTGTTAGAAATAAAAATCCTTACGCTCAAAGTATTAAGGGCAAAGAGGCTTCTTTAGTTTTTGATGCTTACTCTTCAGGTTCTTCACCTACAGATCCTTCACTTGCAGTAGGCCCTAATCATGTTTTTGTTGTGTTTAACACCGGTTTTATTATTTATGACAAAGAAGGCAATGCTTTAACTCCGCAAACAGCTCCTAATCCAACTATTTTTCCGAGTGGGGGATGTTGTGATCTTACAGTATCTTACGATCAAGCAGCTGATCGTTGGGTCGTAACTTTTTTAGGCTCAGGTGCGCAAATAGCAGTTTCTGATGGGCCAGACCCAATAAACGACGGATGGTACACATATACCATTTCTCAAATAAATGATTATCAAAAACTATCGGTTTGGAGTGATGGTTACTACATAACTGAGAATACCAATTCTTCTAATAAAGTATGGGCCTTAGAAAGAGATGCCATGATAGCTGGTGACCCTAATGCCAAAATTCTTGGTTTTAATTTGCCCGGTATTACTACGAGTGGTTTTTATAGTCCACAGGCATTTAATGTGTCTGATGAAATGATGCCGGCCGCCGGAAATGCACCTATAGTTTACTTACAAGATGATGCTTGGGGCGGTGTTTCTCAAGATCATGTAAAAATGTGGTTGGTTAATGTAGATTGGGCAAATACAGGAAATTCAACTATATCGACACCTCAAGAAATTATTACCACTCCTTTTATAAGTGTTTTTGATAATGGTAGTTTTTCAAATTTAACGCAACCTGGTGGAGGTGTCGCCATTGATGCGCTACAAGCTACTATTATGAATCAAGCACAATTTAGAAAATTTGCCGACCACAATTCGGCTATTTTCAATTTTGTAGTTGATACGGATGCTACTGGCGGTGAACTTGCCGGGGTGAGGTGGTTTGAACTTCGTCAAGACGCTGACGGTGAACCATGGAGTCTTTATCAAGAAGGCACATATACTGCTCCAGAGGGGCGTCATGCATGGCACGCGAGTATGATGATGGATATGTTTGGAAATATTGGGATGGGATATTCTTCTATGTCCGGACCTACTACTACTGAAACCGTTAGAGTTAGTTCATATTATACAGGAAGATATTCTTATGATGCACCTAATACAATGACTGTTGCAGAAGAACTTATTGCAAACGGCAATGCCAATATACCGGGATTAAGATATGGGGATTATAGTAAAATTGATATAGATCCGGAAGATGATAAAACCTTTTGGTTTATCAATGAATATATGAATAGCGGGCGAAAAGGTGTTGTTGGCAGGTTCAAACTAGCACCTGATTATTTTAATGATTTAGGGGTTATTACGTTGGATGCTCCAACTACAGGCATATTATCTGATCAGGAGGAAATGACAATAAGCATATTTAATTATGGAGAAGATACGCAATCAAACTTCCCCGTATCTTATCAAATAGATGGCGGGACTGCAGTCGTAGAAAACTATTCAGGAAGTTTAGCATCGGGTGAAACAGGTCAATACACATTTAGCACCTTAGCAGATTTGTCTAATGAAGGTCATGTTTATACTATCTTACTCAAAACAGATCTTACCGGAGATGAAGATACTTCAAATGACACTTTTTCTACCGAAATAACGCATATGGCAGGAAATGATGTAGGAGTAACTGAAATTATAGCGCCCACAACAGGAAATAATTTAGAGATGGAAGAAGTTAGTGTGAAAATCCAAAATTTTGGATTGAACCCACAAGAGAATTTTGATGTGTCTTTTAGGATTAATGATGAACCGATTGTCATTGAAAATGTATCTGGCCCCTTAAATGGAGAAGAATCAATGATCTATACATTCACAACACTCGGTGATTTTTCTGAAATTCAAGGATACCAATTTTCGTGTGAAACAAATCTTGAAAACGATGTCAATCAAACTAATGATAAGACTAATGTAACAATTTATAACTCTACCTGTTTTGGTAAAGGGGTATCTAGTAGTATTCCTATAGGCCCTGATGAAGGCTATGTGGCAAATGTACCTTTAAACATTACACATGATTATCTTGTTAATGATGTTAATGTAACTATTACAGTAGAACATCCCAATGTAAGTGATTTAGATATTTATTTAATAGCTCCAGATGGTACAAGAGTAGAATTAAGTACCGATAATGGTGGGGAAGGGGATAACTATACAGATACAGTTTTTGACGATGATGCTAGTATTGATATCACAGATGGTGAAGCTCCTTTTACAGGAAGTTATGTGCCGGAAGGTGATCTAAACATCTTAAATGGAATGTCAAGTACAGGTACGTGGAATGTAGAATTTACGGATGATTCTGATCTCTATGGTGGGTTTATCACTTATATCAGATTAGATATTTGTGGAACTACCAGCCTAGGTATCTATGATAATATCGTTGATTCTGACGATTTTATAATCAAAACTTTAGATAACGATCATTTTGAAATAATACTATCTGGTGATCAATACGATGGTATTCAAACACTAAATATATATGACACTTTAGGTAGACAAATTGTTTACCACAAACTCTCTAAAAAGGATGGAAATTATTACTATCCACTCGATATGTCCTATATGCCATCAGGTGTATATTTAGTCCGGTTGGGTAATGATAAAGCTGCTCATGTCAAGAGAATTATTGTAAAATAATCCTTTTTACTTATAAAACAAAAAAACCGACTCAACACAAAATTGGGTCGGTTTTTTTTTCAACCAAAAATTAATTAATCGTTTCAGAAATTCTAATTATTGTAGTAGTTCAAAAACAAATTGTGGGTAACCTCTTTCCCCAACTGAATTTGTTATCGCGGTAAACTTAACTTTAAAATAAAAACCGTTAGGGTCTTTTATAATATAAAATACATTCTCTTTTACTGTAGGTGGGTTATTGGGACCACCACTTACACGCCAAGTACTTCCTATGGCTCTTTGACTCGCTTCAAATAAATTTTCATCGACATCTTCTAAAGTAAATTCATCGAAATCAGGAGACAAATCATCTTCTTCTATGGAATAGACTAAAGTATTGTCTAATATATTTGTTATAAAAAAATCAGGATAAGGGTAAGTACCATACCCCGGAAACTCATTGGTAAAAACAGAATAACAAAGATCCCAAGCATTTTTAACGGGTTGTACATTGACAAAAACCTCATTCATCAAACTGTAAAAACTAAAATTATAATCTGTATTTTTGGGAATAATGACCTCATGATGGGTGTTGTCGTCATGCCTTGCATATAAAAGCTTATAAGTTTCTCCCTCACGAAATATTTGTATTTTATAAATTCCTCTGTGCTCCCCATCTGCGATAAAAGTACCTAAATCAGCAGGTTCATCACTTACATAATAACCCATATTGACAAAATATACAGGGTTTTGTGCATTATCAACTTGTATTTCTTCAATTGCAGTTTGTTCTAAATCACCGTCTACATTATCTACAAAAGCAATATTAGCCGCATCAAATGTGCCAACGGCTACCTCTGACAGAAAAGATTCTACATCAGATAAGTTTGCTTCATCAATACTACTAAAAGAAGAAGCTTTAACAGCCATTTTAACTGATCCATTGATAATAACTCTAAATTGTTCTCCTGAATAGAAGCCAAGATCCCATGCATCTCTTGTTACCGCCATAGAAGTATTTGTGCTTAAATCAATATAGACTTGATTGGGTAAATTTGAGCCTCCCACTTCTACATCTACTATAGCACCGGTTATAGGTTCACGCTCCGGAATTGGTTCAACTTCATCACAAGATGAGATAAATAATAAAACAAAAAGGCTTAATAAAATATGTAATTTTTTCATCGAGTATTAAAATTTAAATTGATGTTGGAATTTAACGTAATAAGATCTTCCATAGCCGACCGGTATCTTACCAGCTTCACTACTCCCGTGAGAAGCCCCGTATACTGCCGTTGTTTTTATGTTTGTTATATTAAATAAATTTCTTGCTCCTAAGGTAAGTTGTGTGTTGTTATTAAATAAAGATTTTTTAAGAGACATATCCATCCATTGATAAGCATCTATTTGACCGCGTTTTAACAGCTCGTTTCCTTGCTCATCTTCCGTAAGTATGAATTCTTCTTGTTTACCATTAAATTTATAATGTAAAGCGGTTTGAAGTTTAATAGGTTTGATAAAATAAGAAAGACTACTATTTAATTGAAAATTATACAAATAGTCATCTAAATTTTCATGAATTATCGAACCATCAGCATTTTTTAATAGGCTTGAGCTAGCCATTAAAGTCGCACCAATATTCATATTAAGATCCTTGAACTGAAAACTATTTTCTGTTGATGCGCTTAAAGATTTATAAGTGTTTATGTTAATATATCTAAAAGTTAAAGGTGTTAAACTAGTCAAAGACAGATCTATCCTGTCATTAACTTTCAAATACATAAATTTGAGTTTGTTTTTTAATTTTAATTGATTGGAAATTTGAGTGTTTTTCTTCAAAAAAACATTCATCGAAAAACTTTTTTCAGACTTTAGGTTTTCATCGCCTTTTATGAGATGTGTACCTGTATCCCATAAAGTATATAATTCTTCAAAATCGGGGGTTCTAAAAGAAGACCCTACAACTGTGCGAATTTCTACATCATTTTCCCATGAATATTTTGCACTTAATGAGGCTGCATATTGATTTTCAAAAGCAGATTGTATAGAATATCTTATTCCCGGTCGTACCATAAATTTATCATGGAGCATCTGTATTTCTGCCGAGGCAAATATATCGATAGAATTCATCTGATGCCGCTCATCATCTAAAGGCACCAAGCTACCTGAAGCGGCATTAGTAAAACCATCCTCTATAAGAGCCTCGACCCCCAGTTGCGTTTTAATACACTCTGTGCTGAACAAATCATTAATACTAGCCTTTGCATACCAGGTATTTCGTGATTGGTAAAGATCTTTCTCTTGAAAGTTAGCCGTACGTGTATATAAATCGTATATAAAATTTTGAAAATATCGTTTTTGATATTGATTTGACAATTCAACTAATAGCGGATATTTAGAAAACAAATCTGAAGTGAGATGAAAATGATTCACCAATCTATTGGTATCGTAGTTTGTGTCATTCCCGAATTTATCTAATAATCCTGTTGTTGAATTTGCTATCGAAGATACATTCTCTGAATAATGTGTTAACTTTTCATTTAAATAAGATAATTTATAAAACATATCTACTTTTTGCAAACTCCCTTTCAGTAAGGCTTCTGTACTCAGTTGTTCCTTAGGCATCCAGCTATAGCCTCTTAAAGTATCGTTTTCAATATGATTTTTACCCTTATAATCATCAAAAAAACCATTAAACTTGTTTCTTGAATAAACACCTGAAACAAACCAATTTTCACTTAAAGAATTTGAAACAAATAGAGATTGTATATGTCTCCCTTTTAAAGCCCAACTATACTCACCACCTACTGTTTCTTCTTGAAAAGAAGGTTTAATTTCCCATTTATAAGCTGAGCTTTTTTTAGTAATAATATTTATAATACCTGTTACAGTATTTCCTCCATAGGCTACCGCCATAGAACCTTCAACAATCTCAACTCGTGCTACATTTTCTAAATTTATCTGAGTGAGGTCTACATTATTACCCATACCGGTATCACTAACCAAAGGAACATTATCTATAAGAATTTTAAAATACTGACCGTCTAATCCAAATAAACTCACTTCTGACTTACCTGATTTAGTATTGGGTGTTACCATTAGATTTAAATGATGGTTAAGCACATCCGCTAAATTTTGACCGGCATATTGCTGTATTGTTTTAGAAGTTATGACATGAACATCAAATACAGATTTTTGAACCGACTGTGCATTGTATTGCCCGGTGATGATCACTTCATCTATTTTTTGAATCGAATCGTTTGAAAATTCTTGTGCTCGAATAGTAAATCCAGCTATCAGCATCAATAGTATATAAATTCTAATTTTCATCTTTAAATTTTTAAAAAATATCGGCAAAAATATAAACCTAAAAACACAAAATATAACGCTAAAAGAATTATTTATATCGAATAAAAAAATCTACATATTATTAGTATTTTTGCTGAATTAAACTAAAATAAACTTTACAAAAGTTATAATATATATTTAAAAATGTCGATGAATAACAAAACACAAAATATCGCTCATGAATATGAAATTGAATCCGGATTTGATTTGATAAAACTACACAACAAAACCAATCAAATACAACAATATCAAAAAGAGATTTTTACTAACGCCATTCAAATGCATTTTTGCTTACATGAATCGGTTAGTCTAAAATTCAATAAAGGCACCTACGGCATAGATGTGCTGGCCAGTAAGTCACTTTTTTTGTACAATCCTTCTCAAGAACTACCTATGGACGTGGTGTTGCAGAAAAAAGCCCAAATGCTGAGCATCATTATTCCTATTGAAAAACTACATTCATTTTTTACGGAAGAAGCAGGTATCATTGACTTTTTAAAAGATGAAAATAAAAGCAAAAAATATTATACCGAAAAAGTGATTTCTGCAAACGAAAGCATTATACTTAGTCAACTAATGTCGCATGAGAATAAGACAAATATTGAAAAACTTTTCCTTAAAGCCAAGGTATATGAATTATTGAGTGTATACTTTCAACCCCAAAATATTGACACAAGCAACTGCCCTTTTTTAGAAGAAGAAGAAAACGTAGAAAAGATAAGGCAAGCCAAACGATTACTTATTGAAAACATGACTAATCCTCCTACAATTAAGGAATTGGCTTCAAAAATTAATTTACCCCTAAATTATCTAAAAGATGGCTTTAAACAAATCTATGGCGAAACTGTTTTTAACTTCTTGTGGGAATACAAAATGGAATACGCCAGGCGTATGTTAAATACCAAAAAATATAATGTAAGTGAAGTAAGTTATGAAGTTGGCTACAGTACCCCCAGCCACTTTATAGTTGCTTTTAAAAAGAAATTTAATACCACACCTAAAAAATATATGAGTAAGCTGTAAGCATTTTTTAAATTTGCACACTATTCACAGTTAATTATGTTTGATATCAATAATTTAAGAGGAGCGTTTCCTGTTCTAAACAGGCTAGTAAACCACAAACCACTCATTTATTTCGACAATGCCGCAACTACTCAAAAACCTAAGGCAGTCATTGAATCTATTACAAACTATTACCAATACTTCAATGCCAATGTGCATCGTGGCAATCACAGTCTGAGTAATGAGGCCACGCAAGCTATGGAACTTAGCAGACAAAAAATTGCAAGCTTTTTCAATGCAACTTCAACTCATGAAATTATCTTTACCAAAGGAACCACCGAAAGCATCAATATGATTGCTCATGGTTTTAGACAAATCCTCAAAAAAGGCGATGAAGTACTCATTTCTGAAATGGAACATCATGCCAATATTGTTCCCTGGCAAATCACTTGTCAAATGACCGGTGCCAAACTCACAGTAATTCCCATTACTGATAAAGGGGTTTTGGATATGGAAGCTTTTGAAAAACTCCTAAATGAAAAAACAAAATTAGTCGCTATTACTCATATCTCCAATACCTTAGGGAGCATAAATCCTATTAAACAAATCATTAAAAAAGTCCATGATGCAGGGGCATTGGTACTGGTAGATGGGGCACAGGCTACCGCACATACCAAGGTTGATGTACAAGACTTAGACTGCGATTTTTATGTGACTTCTGCCCATAAAATGTATGGCCCTACAGGGGTAGGCCTCTTATATGGAAAAGAAAAATACTTGGAGGATTTACCTCCCTACCAAAGTGGTGGGGAAATGATCAAAGAAGTATATTTTGACAAAACTACTTTTTCTGAATTACCTTTTAAATTTGAAGCAGGCACACCCAATATAGCCGGGAACATCGCTTTCTCAAAAAGTATTGACTTTATCCTTAACTTGGATTACAATCATATTCAAGAATACGAAAACAAATTACTTACATACGCTACTAATAAACTTAAAAGTATTCCTGATCTTAAAATTTATGCCGATCTACCCCACAAAGCACCTGTCATTTCATTCAATATCAAGGATATACACCCAAGCGACCTAAGCACTTTAATCGATCACTATGGTGTTGCCGTACGCTCCGGGCATCACTGTAGCCAACCATTAATCAGACGTTTAGGAATCCCCGGAACTGTTAGGGCCTCTTTTGCCATTTATAATACTGTAGCGGAAATTGATATATTCTACGAAGCCCTGTTAAAAATCAAAGCGATGCTCCTTTAAAAAATTGGCACGGTTTTTTTAAGTATTTTTACGAAACTATTATTTTAAATATCAGTCAAATGAAAAAATTTATTGTATTAATTATTATGAGCTTATTTTTTTCTGCATGCGAAAAAGAACAAATTATCTACATAGCAGACCATTTTGCTGATATTCAAAAACAGTACATGTATTTTCGTACAAATGAAACTGATGAATGGACTGTTTTCAAAGATGAAATAAAAGGTTTTGAGTACGAAGAAGGCTATACATACAAACTAAAAGTACTCCTAAAAAAAGACGAAAATAAAGAACCGGTTTTTGAACTTATAGAAGTTTTATCTAAAATTCAAAATTTAGCCATGTCTATATATGATATTAAATGGGATGTGAAAAGTTTAAAAGGAATAAATTCTTTAGACAAAACACCCATTTTTAGTATTCAAAATGAGAAAATAACCGGAAATACTTCTTGCAATACTTTTAGTGCTGATTTTCAATTAGATCATAATAATGCCCTTGAAATCGAAAATATCATTACTACTAAAAGATACTGTGAAAAACTAATGTCTACAGAAAAAGCATTCTTAAACAACTTGAGAAATGCTAAAAGTATAGAACGCACAGACAACAAAATTCTCTTTAAAAATATGTCGGGTGAAGTGGTTTTAGAAGCAGCTCGCACATCTGAAGAAACAACAGCCACTATTGAAAAAACATGGTATCTTACCAGCTTAAAAGGAGCTGCACTAAGCACTGAAAACCCCATCCATTTCACAATAAAAGACAAACAAATTAGTGGCAACAATTCTTGTAATACTTTTGGAGGAGAATTTATATCTGATGGTAAAAAATCATTCAAAACTGAAAAGATCAGAAAAACCATGAGGTTCTGTCAAGATACCGATCAGTTAGAACGAACTTTTCATGAAAACCTCAGTAAAGTCACCTCTTATAAAATTCAAGATGATAACTTGCTCCTCTTAGACGAATCCGGTTATATCATCATTACCGCAAGCACCGATGAAAAAGATCTTACTACTGAAGTGCCGAGTAACTATACAATAGAGTATAAAGTATTCTCTCCTAATTTAGCCTATAACAACAAAGTGGTCGAAACTGAAAACACACTTTATCGAAATTGTTTGTTGCCTGAAGTTTGCAGCAAAAAAGAACTGACACTCTCTAAAACCGAACTCAGTTTTTTTAAAGAAGCCTTAGAAAAACTTGATTTTAGAAATATCGAAAACCTAAAAGCTCCCTCTGAAAATTATAAACAAAATCTAGTGCCTGGGGCCACTTTGATCATATCTTACCAAGGGAAAACCTACCGTGTACCTACTTTTGATCACGGTAATGCTCCTTTAGAAATTAGTGAAATTGTAAAACAAATCGAGAAACTTAGCTCAGAATAGAGTAGATTTGTCTGCTTCAAAACCTGTGTCTAACAATAAATTCTTTTTTTGAGAGGCTGCTACAGCCAGCTGGTCACATCGCTCATTTTGCGGGTGATCATTATGCCCTTTAATCCAAATGAATTTGGGCTTATGTTTTTCATAGAGCGGCATAAATCTTCTCCATAGATCGGGGTTTTTTACATTGGCATACCGCCTCCTTTTCCATTTATACAACCAATCCTGATTAATAGCTTCCGTGACATATTTGGAATCGGAATAAACAGTAATATCTAAATTCTCAAATTTCAATTGCTCTAAAGCTACAATAACCGCAAGTAACTCCATACGATTGTTTGTAGTGCGTAAATAGCCTTCCGAAAACTCTTTTTTATAAGGCTTGCCCACCCACTCCATCACGATACCATAGCCACCGGGCCCCGGGTTTCCGCGGCAGGCTCCATCGGTATAAATATGTACTTGCTCAGTCAACTTATAATAATATTTTAACGAATTTAAGATAAATATTTAATTTCGCAGCACTTAAGTAGTATATGGTAAAGATCAAAGACATAGCATTGGGAGATTTCCCCTTATTACTGGCACCCATGGAAGATGTGAGTGACCCGCCTTTTAGAAAACTCTGTAAATCTCATGGAGCAGATGTGGTCTATACCGAATTTATCTCCTCCGAGGGATTGATCAGAGCCGCTAAAAAAAGTATTGAAAAACTGGATATTTA
>JANTFO010000061.1 GCA_024763365.1 Flavobacteriaceae bacterium | reverse complement strand
ACGAATTTTTCTTTGTGAAATGTGTTTTGCCCTGAAAATTTGATGATTAGACAATTTTAACCACTTGTAAATCTTTTCAATTTTAGTAAATTGCGGAAACTAAAGTGATTTAAGCACTATTCTATTTATTTACATCCTGTAATTTTAAAATGAAAAATGGGAGATTTATTTAATGTTATTGCTGATTTTTTTTTAATCTTTGATAAATCGCGATTTGATAGAAAGAAAAAAGAAAGACGTCAATATGAAAAGGAAAACAATTTACCCAAAAAAGTTATGATTTATCCTCTATGGATCCTTTTTGGAATATTAATTTTATTGTTGTTAACACTAAGAACCACTAATGGATATTTTAATTATTCAAAAAAAGGAATAAATAGAACAAAAAAGAAAATGGTTCAAATCCAAAAGATTCTAGAAGAAGAGAAAGAATCTACTGGGAAGTATCCTGAATACCTTATTGAAATTGAAAGAAATAATCCATTAAGAAAAAATATCATATTGGATTATTAGGGTAATGAATTCCATTATGAAGTAGATGATAAAACACAAAGTTATATTATTATTTCAAAAGGAAAAGATGGTATTTTTAAAAATGATGATGATATATTTATTAAAAATGATAAATAAAAATTTACTCAATCCCTCATTTTAAACTCCAAATCCTGTAAAAACGCTTTTTTACCGGTTTGGTATTCCACTTTCCAGCCTAGTATTTTGCTTAGGTTCAAAAACTGTTGTAGTTCTTCCAGCAATCTTTCTTTGGCTTGGGTTTTAATGCGTGAAAGCTCCGCATTTTCCAATAGTTTTTCTATGGCTTTCCCCTGAATTTCGTTTAACTCCTCTTTGGTAAACTTGTTTAAGATACTTTGTTGGAAATCGTAGTATTTTACATCGGGAATAATGTTAAGTTCCTCTTCCGGAATATGATGTAGAATCACTTTTTTATGCAAACTATCGATCTCAATCTTCAGTTCTTTTAAATCATAAGACACTTGTACTTTCGCATTGACCAGAAGGGTCAACTTTTTTTCAAAATCTATTGTCTCAAAGAAATATTTATCAGTATCACTATAACTGTAAACTTCTGAAAAATTCCCTTCGGAAACCACCAGTTTGCTCACATTTTTGATACCTTGTTGTAAGATAACTATTTGGGTGGTGCCACTATTATTTTTTGACTGCCGGAAATAGAGCAATGCTGCGATAATACCCAAAGCAAAGACCAATATATATAGCAAAAAACGTTTCACTGAACTGGTTCTTCTGTTTCGGAAAAAGTATTCATTTCATCGGTTACTTTATCTTCGCTATGATGTTTAAATACTCTTTTGTTAAAAAGGATCAGGATGAAAACCCCAATGGTGATCGAAGCATCGGCCACATTAAATATGGCATTAAAAAAAGTAAAGGCTTGGCCTCCGAAATAGGGTATCCATTCCGGCAAGTCACCTCTCCAAAGCGGAAAGTAAAACATATCCACCACCTTGCCATGCAGAAAAGTACCATAAGGATCATTTGCAAAAAGTGTGGCTA
Organism: Flavobacteriaceae bacterium; assembly: GCA_024763365.1. GTDB lineage: Bacteria > Bacteroidota > Bacteroidia > Flavobacteriales > Flavobacteriaceae > DQTL01. The sequence goes on along the minus strand of JANTFO010000061.1, from coordinate 10,684 downwards.
CCTTATGCTGTGGATCATCAAAGATAAGCCCGTAAAACATAGAATCTATAATATTGCCCATCGCACCGGCTAAAATCAAAGAAATAGCCGTAATCAATAAAGCCTTTCGCTTTTCTTTAATGACACTTATGAGCCAATATATAATACCTCCTACGGCCAGAATTCTAAAGATCGATAAAAATAATTTACCGGTTTTTCCCCCAAATTCAGCTCCCCAGGCCATCCCATTATTCTGCACAAAATAGATCTGAAACCAATCCCATCCAAACACATGTATACTTTCTCCTATTACAAAATGAGTTTTGATATAAATCTTGGTTAACTGGTCGATTAATAAAACCAATACAACAATAAAAACGGCTCTTTTCAATACTTTTAAATTTGCTGCGAATTTAGGATTTTTAAAAATACTTTCACAGAAAGGAAAATGTATTCATTTGTTAAAAAATCCTTTATTTTTGTTAGGTATCAAAAATTCATGCATGCTCGTCAACCAATTACTCAATTTGGCTTATAGCAGGGCTTTGCCATTACCGCTTAATCGGGATAGTAAATATATCCTGTTTAGTGACCTACACAAGGGTGACAACTCCTATGCGGACGATTTTGCACAAAATATGCTCATTTACAAAGAAGCTTTGCATCATTATTACGTAAATGGCTATACCTATTTAGAATTAGGTGATGGATTGGAATTATGGGAGAACAGGAAAATACAACCCATCATCAAAGCCCATCAGGTAATCTTTGATATGCTTAAAGCCTTTAATGAGTTGGATAGGTTATACTTACTTTACGGCAATCATGATATGGTTTTAATGTACCCTCCTATCGCTAAAATGATGCTGGGAAAGGTTCTGGGAAAGGTAAAATATTACGAAAGTATCTTATTACAAACAGATCAAAAAGAACAAAATATTCTACTACTTCATGGCCATCAAGCTGATTTGATCAACTACCTTTTTTGGTGGTTTAATCAGTTTATGGTACGATATGTTTGGAAAAACCTCCAAAAACTGGGAATTGATGATCCCACCAGCCCGGCAAAAAACTTTAAAGAGTTGATAAAAGTAGAAAAACGAATGAAAAATTGGATCGTTCAGAACAACTACCAACCGGTTATCTTTGGCCATACACATCGCCCTCGTTTTCCTTTTGTTAAAAATGAGATCAATACAAAGAGAGTCGTTCCAATGTTTAATACGGGTAGCTGCGTACACCCCGATGCCATCATAGGTATAGAATTTAAAAATTACCAAATAGCTTTGGTCAAATGGTTTATTCAAGATCAAAAAGTAGTTAGCGAATATCTGGAAGGCCCCATTCCGGTTGAATTACTATGGAGTAAATCAAATGATGAAACTAATCCTCCTGCTTAACGTGCAAAAAACGGGTTAATTTTATAGATAAATCTAACAAAACCACTTTGGGATTGGCATTTCTTTCAATGTGATAAATGGCATCATTGAGTTCCGCTGAAATATCCATGATATTACCTCCATGAATAAATGGCGCAAAATTCTCCAATTTAAAATCATCAGAATAGGGCGAATAGTATACCAATTCTTCTGCTTCATAATTGATCAATAAAGCCTGACGGAAAACCTGAATACAATACTGTAAAAATTCTTTTTGGGTTTCCCTACCTTTGGACGCAATATCTTGACTCCATTGTATCAGATCATTGATCACAGAAGGATTACCTTTGGCTCTAAAAGCCGCCCTAATCCAAAACACAAACCACTCCTCAAAAGTGATTTCATCTGAAGAAGCTTTCATAAATTGAATCGCTTTATTGAGGTCGCCATCAGCTCTTTTGGCTATGACTTGGGCTTTATTAGGAGTTAAATCATATTTATTCTGTAATTCTCCACTAATGCTTTTAGTACTTAGCGCATGAAAGTGTAAAACCTGACACCTCGAACGAATAGTACTAATGATTTGATCTTCCTGCTCTGTGACCAAGAGTAAAACCGTATTTTGAGGTGGCTCTTCCATGAGTTTCAACAATTTATTAGCTGCCGGTGTATTCATTTTTTCGGGCATCCAAATAATCATTACTTGTTTCGTGGCTTCATAAGGTTTTAATTGTAAAGATTTTACAATTTCCTGTGCTTCCTCTACCCCAATTTTTCCTTGTTTATTTTCAATATGAAGTTGTTTGTACCAATCGAATAAACTTGCATAAGGATTATGCTGAATAAATTCCCGCCAATCCTCCATAAAAAGATTGCTAACAGGATGTTTTTTAACATTTTCATTAACGGCCACAGGAAAAGCAAAATGTAGATCGGGATGTTGTAAATCGATTACTCTTTGATAGCATTTTTCAGGGTTAGTATGTTCTTTACAAATGATATATGCCGCATAGGCAATAGCTGTATGCAAACTCCCAAATCCGGTTTTACCTACAAATAACTGTGCATGCGGTATACGCCCTTCATCCACAGTTTTTTTTAAAAATGCTAGGTTTTTTTCCTGTCCTACAAGCTCTTGAAAATACATATAAATAGGAATCCGTTTGCACAAAAATAGGGATTATTATTGTACTTTTGGTCTCGAAAATTTAAACAGCTGAATCAAAATATATTTCCATATGAAAACTATCCAAAATATAGATTTCAATCACAAGAAAGCCTTAATTCGTGTAGATTTTAATGTCCCACTTAACGAAAACCTAGAAGTTACCGACGCTACACGCTTGGAAGCCGCTATACCGACTATAGAAAAAGTTATAAAATCAGGCGGGAGTGCCATCCTCATGTCACATCTAGGAAGACCCAAAGGCAAAGAGGAAAAATTTTCGTTAAAACACGTTGTCAATAAATTGAGTGATCTACTGGGCAAACCCGTAAAATTTGTTGAGGATTGTATTGGTGAAAAAGTTCAACAAGCTGTTGCCGCGCTACAGGATGGAGAGGTATTACTTTTAGAAAATTTAAGGTTTTACCCAGAAGAAAAAGCTGGTGATGAAAATTTTGCCAAAGAACTATCCCAATGGGGTGATTTATATATCAACGATGCTTTTGGAACTGCACATAGAGCTCATGCTTCTACAGCCGTGATCGCTAAGTTCTTTGAGGATAAAAAATACTTCGGTTACCTATTGGAAAAAGAAATTGTCAATATCGAAAAAGTATTTAAAAATAATTTTCCACCTGTAACCGCTATTTTAGGTGGCGCTAAGGTTTCCTCAAAAATCGGTGTGATCGAAAACATTTTGGACAAAGTGAATCACATCATTATTGGCGGTGGTATGGCTTATACTTTTATTAAAGCCAAAGGCGGCCAAATAGGTAACTCTCTTTGCGAAGAGGACCGCTTGGATTTTGCCTTAGAAATTTTGGACAAAGCCAAAGCTAAAGGCGTAAAAATTCACTTGCCATTAGATAGCATTATTGCAGATAAATTTGATGAAAATGCCAAAACAAAAGTCGTTCCATCCGACGATATTCCTGATGGGTGGATGGGCTTGGATATTGGTCCTAAAACAGCTATTGCTTACTCGTTTGTCATCTTACAGTCACAAACCATATTATGGAATGGCCCTATGGGTGTTTTTGAAATGGAAAAATTTGCATCAGGTACCAAAGAAGTTGGTCTAGCTATCGCAGAAGCTACCAGAGATGGTGCATTCAGCTTAGTAGGTGGTGGTGACAGCGTAGCTGCTGTAAAACAATTTGGCCTGGCAAATAAGGTAAGTTATGTATCAACAGGCGGCGGTGCTATGTTGGAAATGTTAGAGGGGAAAACTTTACCGGGCATCGCAGCTATTCAATAGGCAGTTTCCATTGAGTAGTCAACAGACTAAAAACCATCTTAATAATAATTTTAAACAGTAGCTTCGATACAATTTTGGTTCATTTATCTCAAAAATCACCTGCCTCGCCGACAAGGCGGGCTCAGCTACTTTCTTAACAAGACAACTTAGAAATCACTTAGTATGAAATACACAACTATTCCAAACACGTCAATCAAAGTTAGTAAGATATGTCTGGGCACCATGACTTTTGGCGAACAAAACACAGAAGCTGATGCACATGAGCAATTAGATTTTGCCTTTGACCAAGGAGTAAACTTTATAGATACTGCTGAGTTATATGCAGTACCGGCTAGTAAAGAAACTCAAGGTCTGACAGAAAAATATATTGGATCTTGGCTTTCCAAAACTAAAAAAAGGAAAGAAATAGTATTAGCCACCAAAATCACCGGTCCCTCCAAAAATCTATCTCACATCAGAAAAAACTTAGGTTATTCAAAAGCAGCATTAGAAGAAGCGCTCACAAATAGTTTGCAAAGATTGCAAACAGATTATATAGATTTATACCAATTACATTGGCCTGATAGAAATGCCAATTTTTTTGGAAAAAGAGGTTATCTACATGATAAAAACGAAAGGTGGCAAGATAATATTGCAGAAGTAATAACCATTTTAAATAATTGGGTTAAAGAAGGTAAAATACGCCAATATGGTTTGTCAAACGAAACACCTTGGGGTGTGATGCGCCATTTGCAGGAAAGCACCCAAAATGAGTGGACGAGAGCTAAAACCATCCAAAATCCGTACTCACTTGTCAATCGCACTTTTGAAGTTGGATTGGCAGAAATTGCCCTAAGAGAAAAAGTGGGACTTTTGGCCTACTCCCCTATGGCTTTTGGTAAACTTTCAGGAAAATATTTAAATCAAGACCCCAAAAATGCGCGTGTTATACTCTTCCCACAAATGTCAAGATACAACAAACCACAAGTAGATCAGGCAATTGAAAAATATGCAAAAATTGCTGAAAAACATGGATTGAGTTTGGCACAAATGTCATTGGCTTTTGTCAATCAGCAAGCTTTTGTGACCAGTACAATCATAGGTGCTACCACAATGAAACAACTCAAAGAAAATATAGGAAGTATTGAGGTAAAATTAAGTAATGAATTGATCAAAGAGATTAATGAGGTTCATGAACAAATACCCAATCCGGCTCCTTAATGCTTTTTACAAAAATATTTTGATAATTCCGCAAACTAACAAATCATTACAAATAATACTCAAAAGAGTTTTTCAATATATTCCAATATTTCATCGGAGGCACCTGTGTGTTTCCGAACATAATTTCCGGCTTTTGTTCCTGCTTCTTTACGGAAAGTTGATTCTTGTAACAATCTTATTAAGTGTTGATTAAGTGATTCCTGAGAATTCACTTCAAAGCAAGCATGTATTTCAACCAAATCTAAAGCTTCTTGAAATTTTTGATAATTAGGGCCAATTAAGATAGGAATACTATAAGTAGCCGGCTCCAAAATATTATGGATTCCTGCGCCAAAACCACCACCTATATAAGCTACATCGGCATATGCATAAACCGATGTTAAAATACCAATGGTATCAACAATAAGTACTTGAAAATCACTTGGGGATTTCTCTTTTATTTTTGACCAACGTACAGATGGCTTTTTGATACTCTTGTATAAATTTTGAATCTTATGTTCGTCAATTTCATGTGGCACTAAAATAAATTTTTCCTGTTCCTGAGCTTTTTCGTTAATATATTTGACTAATAAGGTTTCATCTTTTGGCCAAGTGCTGCCAGCTATCAGAACATAAGCATTTTGTGTGAAATCTCTAATGAATGGTAACTCTTGTCTTTGTAAAATAACATCTTGTACTCGGTCAAATCTGGTATCACCACTCAAGCTAACATTAGTAAGACCCACTTTATTAAGTAATTTTTTTGAATCATCATTTTGAACAAAAAAATGGGAAAAAGATCTTAGTATTTTAAGTGATCGTTTATTGTTTTTTCTGAAAAAATGCTGATTTTTTCTAAAAATACCTGAAATAAGTAAAGTTGGTACATTTCTTTTATTGAGTTCTTTCAAAAAATTAGGCCAAAACTCGTATTTCACAAATATGGCCAACTTAGGCTGTATACTATCTAAAAATTTATTGACATTTTTAGGAGTATCTAAGGGCAAATAGACAACTAAATCAACTCCTTTGTAGTCTTTTTGCACCTCATAACCTGAGTGGGAAAAAAAAGAAAGTACAAGTTTATGATCGGGATAAGCTTTTTTTAACCTATCAAGAAGAGGACGCCCTTGTTCAAATTCGCCTAACGAAGCGCAATGCATCCAGATAAGCCTATCGTTTGGCAAGATGTTTTTTGATAATCTTTTAAAAAGATGCTTTCGACCTCTATAAAACTTAAGTGCTTTCTTATCAAATAAGGCTATCACAGGCAGCATAGCCTGAGCCAAATACATAAATATATTGTATAGAAAATTCACAGCCGAAAGATACAAAAAAACAGAGGTATGGCGTTATGCACGCCATACCTCTGTCAATATAATTTTGTTAAATTCTTAAGCTTCGATTGGTTTAATAGAAACGTAAGATTTGTTATCTTTTCTTTTTTGAAAAACGACTTCACCGTCTATGGCAGCATGTAAAGTATGATCTTTACCCATATATACATTATCACCAGGATTGTGTCTTGTACCTCTTTGACGTACTATGATATTACCGGCAGTAGCCATTTGGCCACCGAATATTTTTACACCGAGTCGTTTACTTTCTGATTCTCTACCGTTCTTGGAACTACCTACTCCTTTCTTATGAGCCATGATATTAAATTTAGAATTTAAAATTTAGAATTTAGCATTATCAAATAAGGCTAAACTCTTTTTATAAAATTAATTATTCGATACCGCCTTTAGCTTCATCTTGCCAGGCTTTCAATTCATCCCATTTGCCTTCTGCAGCCATTTTGGCTTGTTTTGGCCATGAGTCTGTTACTAAGTGTGCTAATCTTGAACTTGCGTCAGTCAAAATCTTACTGATAGCTGCCGGTTTGGCTTTGGCTACTTTGGCAAAAGTATCCAACCCTGCATTAACCATAGCTTCCATGGCTTTTGGCCCTACACCTTCAATCTTTTTCAAATCGTCAGCTTTTGTGGACTTTTTAGTCGTTTTCTTAGGAGTCGCTTTTTGAGTATCCTTTTTAACTTCGGCTTTTTTGGTTTCTTTCTTAGGTGCTTCTTTTGTAGCATCTGCTTTTTTAGTAGAAGCTGCTGCTTTCTTTTCTACTTTCTTTTCCGTTTTTTTGGCAGGTTCTTTTGCCACTTTTTTCTTAGCCCCTGAAGCTTGAATACTCTCAATTTGTAATTCAGTAAAATGCTGTCTGTGCCCATTTTTCACTCTATATCCTTGACGTCTTTTTTTCTTAAAGACAATCACTTTATCCCCTTTTAGGTGACTTAAAATTTTGGCCGTTACTGCGGCTCCTTCTATAACCGGGGCGCCAATAGTTACTTTGCCATCGTCAATGAGCATCACTTTATCAAAGGTCATTTTATCACCTTCTTTAGCTTGCAAACGATGAACAAAAACTTTTTGGTCTTTTGCAACTTTAAATTGCTGCCCTGCTATCTCTACGATTGCGTACATAAGTTTTTGATTAAATATTAGTTAACATTTGTTCCTTATTCAAAAAATAAGGGCTGCAAAGATAAAAAATTTCTTTTAAAAGCTTAACTTGAATTTAGATTTTTTGACGAAAAAGGTTTTAGTGCACCTTAGTGCGTAAACAAGCCTTGAATATTATAAGCAAAAAGCTTTACCGCAATAGCCAGCAAGACAACCCCAAACACTTTTCTAATTACGGATAAACCGGCCTGTCCAAAAATCTTTTCTATCCTTTTAGATGATTTTAATACACCATACACAAAAAGCATATTGAGTAATATGGCGATCAGTATATTAATAGTTTCAAACTCTGCTTTGATAGAAAGGATGGTTGTCATACTCCCGGCACCTGCAATGAGAGGAAAAGCCAAAGGCACTACACTAGCTGTTTCCGGAGCATCATCTTTATAAAGCCTGATGCCTAATATCATTTCCAAAGCCAGGAACAACAACACAAAAGAACCGGCCACCGCAAAAGAATTTACATCAATACCAATAAGATTCAACAGTTGCTCTCCAACAAATAAAAAGGCAACCATAATTATAACCGATACAATGGAGGCCTTTTCCGATTGAATATGTCCTACTTTTCTCCTTAGATCAATAATAATAGGTATACTTCCCAAAATATCAATAACCGCAAACAAAATCATCGTAGCAGTAAGGACTTCTTTCCAGCTAAATTGCATAATTCATAATAATTAGATGGTTATACAAATTCTTATTAAATAGTTTTTATATTTTTCGCCGCAAAAGTAAATTATTTTAATAATTTTAAGCTTGTCCAATATAAAAAATATGTTAAATATTTTGATAGTTTTGTAAGCATGTTTCAATTAGGTAAAACCATCATTTCCGAGGACATTCTGGATAGAGAGTTTGTCTGTAACCTCAATGCCTGCAAGGGTGCTTGTTGTGTGGAAGGCGAAGCCGGTGCCCCCGTTACAACTGAAGAAACGACAATCCTCAAAGAGATTTTTCCAAAAATAAAAGTTTTTTTAAGAAAAGAAGGAGTCAAAGCCATTGAAAAACAAGGCACTTTCACTACAAATCCCATTGGTGAATTTGAGACAACTTTGGTAAAAGGCAAGGAATGTGCTTATGCTATCTTTGACGAAAATAATATTGCCAAATGTGGTATAGAAGCTGCATTTATTGCCGGAAAAATTGACTTCCAAAAACCAATTTCTTGTCACTTGTACCCTATACGCATACAGGAATACAAAAGCTTAACAGCTATCAATTACCATTCTTGGCCTATATGTGATACCGCTTGTGAATTAGGTAAAAAACTTAAAATACCAACTTATCAGTTTGTCAAAGATGCACTCGTAAGAAAATTTGGACAATCTTGGTATGATGACTTAGACAAAGTGGCCAAAGAATATTATAGTAATAAATTATAAATCAATATATGGAGTCTTTGATTTTTGAGATCATATAATTGATATTTATCAAATTTTATAGGTCTTAGTCGTCTAAAAAATAGGCTAATTTTGTATAACTCTTTATTAACTGACTTACAAAATTTTCACATTATGAAAGATCAAAAAATAATGAACCGGTGGCTGGTTGTACTGGGCGCTATTTTGATACAATTGGCTCTGGGTGCTATCTATGCATGGTCTGTATTTACACCAAAATTAACGGAAGTAGGTTGGTCAAGGGGAGAGACCCAGTGGGTATTTTCCATAGGTTTGGCCTCTTTTGCTCTTTTTATGGTGTTTGCAGGATTTAGATTGAAAAAGTGGGGGCCCAAAAAACTAGCGATTCTTGGAGGGCTATTATTAGGATTAGGCTACTTTCTTGGTGGTCTTATGGGAGGCACTGACTTTTGGCCATTATTATTACTTATTGGATTGGTAGGCGGTGCCGGTATTGGTTTTGCTTATGTCGTTCCCATTGCTGTAGGTATGCAGTGGTTCCCGGATAAAAAAGGTATGATTACTGGATTAGCAGTTGCCGGATTTGGTTTTGGTGCATTACTTTGGGTCAAATTAGCCGGATCTTGGGGGCATTTAATAGAAAATATGGGACTTTCTACAACATTTATGGTATATGGTATAGCCTTTGCTTTAATGGTAATTATTGGTGGATTGTGGATGAAATTCCCCCCCGAAGGCTGGAAACCCACAGGTTTTGAAACCAAAAAAACAAACACTTCTGATCAGGTTGAGACCAAAGCATTAAGTCCAAAAGAAATGCTGTCAAAACCACAATTTTACCTTATTTTCTTAACTTTTGTTTTTAGTGCTGGTGCTGGATTGATGTCTATCGGTTTAATGAAATTATATCCTATGGAAGCCTTGCAAGCCAATGGTATGAAATTAGCGAAAGCCAGTGCTGTAGCCGGTACAGCTATGGCCGTTTTTTTTAGTCTAGCCAATGGATTAGGACGTATTCTTTGGGGTTTGATTAGTGATAAATTGGGGAGAAAAAGGTCCATCATTTTGATGACTTTAACGCAGGGTATCATAGTTTTACTATTTACCTACATGGCAGGCAGTGAGTATCTCTTATATCTTGGAGCTACCTTAATAGGTTTCAATTTTGGAGGTAACTTTGCACTCTTTCCTACCATTACTGCCGATACTTTTGGGGCTAAAAGCGTTGGGCAAAACTATCCTTTTGTGTTTTTGGCTTATGGCGTAGGTGGTATTTTTGGACCTATTTTAGGTGGCAAACTGGGTGATGCGGGGAATTTCCCACTAGCTTTTACTATTCTAGGAATTGCGGTTTTGATAGGTACTGTTTTGATCTATCTGGTCAAACCTATCAAAAACCCATAATTCAAATACAAACTATACATTCAAAGAAGCCGTCTCATAAGCAAGATTTTCTACCATTTCTGTAATGACGAAATCTAATTCTTTAATATTCAACTAATTAGATTTCTCGACTCCGCTCGAAATGACAACTTTTTAAGCTTGTGAGACGGCTTCTTTCTTTGTGAAAATTACAGGGTTTTTCCTAGTATAAATATAGGACAAATCCATATTATTTAAATACTTTTTCACAAGATATTTGTATCCTGCTTTTACAACAATCACGAATAGTAAAGTGTAAGTATAGTTTTTTTGAATTGTTTCATTTGGAAAGTGTCCCTACATGGGGCACTTTTTTTGTTTGTTACAATCATTACAAATAAACTAAATTTGTACCTTTGTATGTTGAAATCATTTTGATTCAAATACTTAAAGATGAAAAAAAAATTAAAAGATTTTTTTG
>JANTFO010000060.1 GCA_024763365.1 Flavobacteriaceae bacterium | reverse complement strand
ACTTTGAGTTTTTTAGTGACTAAAGAATTGAGTATGCCCAAGATATTTCCCTCAGCATTATTTTTAATGTCTTCGTAGGAAAATTTGAAATTCATCGGAATCACAAAATCTTTTTGGGCAGGCACCTCAAAATCTTTAGATTGTACTTGCCCGAGTTTTTGGTCGTTGATCAAAACATCCACATCTTGTAGTTGCATTGTACCACCCACCAAGTTAGGATTGTGAAAGCTAAGATCGGCAGAAAGGATTAAATGATTCTTATTAGATTCTACTAAATTGACATTGCCAATCTTTTCAAATTCAGGATATTTAGGTTCGGTACAACTTGTAAAAAGGAGCATCCCGATTAATATAAAAAATAAAGGTTTATACATTTTGTTACAATTGTTAGGCCAAGCGCAGTCGAAACCTTATTTTAGGTTAGGTATAAAGTTAAATTTTAAAAAAACGTCTCGACTGCGCTTGACTAGACATTTACACTTTTACTACTAAGCCTTTTTTACAAATTCCGATTTCAAGCCCATGGCTCCAAATCCCGGAACTTTACAATCTATATTGTGGTTACCATCGACTAATCTAATGTTTTTTACTTTGGTCCCCGCCTTGATGGGTTTGGGGGCCCCTTTTACCGGCAAGTCTTTGATGACAATCACGTCATCCCCGTCTTTAAGTTCGTTACCATTGCTGTCTAAAACTTTTATACTGTCATCTTCGACATTTTCATCAGGATTCCATTCATGGCCACATTCAGGGCAGATTAATAAGTGCCCCATTTCATAGGCGTAAATAGATTGGCATTTTGGACAGGCTGGCAATTGGTATTCAGGCATGGAAATTTGTTTTTACTGATTAACTATACACCCCCATATTTTCGTATTTCTTCATACGTTTTTTGACTAGGTCTTCAGGTTTAAGTTTAGCCAGGCTTTTGTAGGCTTTTAAAATAGTTTTCTTCACCTCATCGTAAGCCATAGCACGGTTGGTATGTGCGCCCCCCATAGGCTCTTTGATAATATCGTCAATTACTTTTAATTTTTTGGAATCTTGAGCTGTTAGTTTGAGTGCTTCTGCTGCTTGTTCTTTGTATTCCCAACTACGCCATAAAATGGAAGAACAAGATTCGGGGGAGATTACACTATACCAGGTGTATTCCATCATATAAACTTTATCACCAACGCCTATACCTAAAGCACCACCGGAAGCACCTTCACCTATTACGATCGTGATGATAGGCACTTTCAAACGAGTCATTTCGAAAATATTACGTGCGATGGCTTCACCTTGTCCTCGTTCTTCAGCTTCTATACCGGGATAGGCACCAGGTGTATCTAGTAAAGTGACCACTGGAATGCCAAACTTCTCGGCCATTTTCATTAAACGCAATGCCTTTCTATAACCTTCCGGATTGGCCATACCAAAATTTCGGTATTGTCTGGTTTTGGTATTATAACCTTTTTGCTGGCCGATAAACATAAATGATTGATCTCCGATTTTGCCTAAGCCACCTATCATAGCTTTGTCATCACGTACATTGCGGTCACCATGAAGCTCCATGAAAGTTTCTTGAGTGATGTTTTTTAAATAATCCATCGTATAGGGTCGGGATGGATGTCGAGCTAACTGTACTTTTTGCCAGGCAGTAAGATTCGTGAAAATCTCTTTACGTGTTTCTTCTAATTTTTTTTCTAATTTTTTACATGAATCAGAAATGTCAATGCCACTTTCCTCACCGATGGAAAGACATTTTTCTAACTGATTTTCTAAGTCTTTTATGGGTAATTCAAAATCTAAATATTCCATAATAATGATGTTTTTGGAGTTTGACCAGAAAGCAAAAGTAAGCAAATATTTATTGTTTAAGCCTTGTTTTGAGGATGCTATTGATAATTACAAGGCTTAAAATAATGAATGTCCCCAGATAGAATTGGCTTCCCATATATTCTTTTTTCCCAAAGACTATAAGGGCTAAAAGTATCCCATATACAGGTTCCAGGTTGATGCTTAACATAATGGTAAACGGACTGATCTTTTTCATCAATTCTATTGATTCGGCAAAAGCATAGGCTGTACAAATACTGGATAAAATAAAGAGATACAACCAATCTTTTCCGGAAAGATTAAAAAATTCTACTGTAAATCCATTTGTAAGTAATAGATAAACTGTAATGCCTAAAAAACCGAAAAATAATTGATAAAGTGATAATACATATCCGTTATGCTTGGTCACCATTAATCCGTTGATCACAGAAAAAAGGGCTGATAAAAAGGCAGCCAGCAAAGCCCAAAGCATGCCATAAATATAAAAGCTATCAACTCTAAAAATAATGTATAAACCTCCTATAATCAATATGCCAAAAAGAACTTCTAAGAATCTAATCTTTCGTCTAAAAAATAAGGGCTCCAGCAGCGATGCAAAAAAAGCTCCGGTACTCAATGTTACCAGAGTAACAGAAACATTAGCTACTTTAATAGCCATGAAGAATCCTACCCAATGTAATCCGATTATAAGGCCCCCAATAAGAAAGTTTAGTAGAGATTTTCGGCTAACTTTAATAGGATATTTTTTTATTATAAGCCATATAAATAGGATAGGAATGGCAAGCCCCAATCGATACCATACCAAAGGAATAGCCTCCAGAGATATTAAAGCTCCTAAAACGGCGGTAAAGCCCCATATAAAAATGATGAAATGAAGCTTGAGATATTTATTAGTATTACTTTCTGGATGCATATCTGTACAAATATATAGCTAAGATGCCAAAAAGTATATTAGGAAACCACACCATCATCAAAGAGTTTGCTCCTGCTACAGCACCTAAAACTTCTGAAATTTTTAAAAAGAATATGTAAATAAAAGCCAAAGCTACACCAAAGGCTAAGTTGATACCAATCCCGCCACGTCTTTTTTTAACAGAAAGTGCTACAGCAATCATAGTTAAGATGAAAGAAGAGAAAGGTATACTGGAGCGTTTTTGAAGTTCTACTTTGTATGGGTTTAGGTTTTTAACCCCCCTTTTTTCGGAGAGTGTAATATATTTCCGTAGCTGGGGGCTTTTCATTTCCTTGGCTAAATAATCTATATAGTACAAGTCTTTCGGCATAAAATCAAAAATAGTATCCATTTTATCGCCTTGCACGATGCTATCATGGTTTTTTTTGAGGTATCTTTTGTAGTAATTTTTTAATTCATAAATACTGTCTTGTTTCCGCCAAATGATATTTACGGCTTTTAGCCTGTATTTTAATTCGGTGCCTTCATAGTGTTCAAACATAAAGTCTGTCCCTCTCTTACGATTGATAAAAAACTTTTCAATAAAGAGATAATCCTGTTCCCCCATTTGCAGGCTTATATTATTGATGGTATTGGGTTCTTTCTTAGCCCGAATATAGGTTCTGTCAAAATAGGTAAACTTTTCATTACTGGACGGCACAATATAATGGTTCATTAAAAAAGAAAAAACAGTAACTATCAGAGCCCCCAAAAAATAAGGGTATAATAATCTCTTAAAAGATATTTGCGCAGAGTGCATGGCAATGATCTCTGTATTATTTGCCAGTTGAGAAGTGAAAAGTATCACGGCTATAAATAAAGCCAAAGGCAAAAACATATTACCATAGATGATGATAAAATGTTGATAGTAATCTTGAAGTATAGACCAGAAAGTGAGTTCGTTGTGATGTAGAAATTTGTCGATCTTTTCAGAAATATCGATAGCTATTCCTATTGGAAGAATAATCGCTATGATCAAAACCAGTGTTTTGAGGAAACGTTTTAATATGTAAGCATCGAGGATTTTCAAATTTTAAATTCCAGTATACAAAAATACATTAAAAATCAAATCCCAAATCCGAAAACCCAAAATCCAAATTTTTCTTTTAAAGCAATTGCGTTAGGACTAAGAAACAAAGAATATAGTTGGAATTTGTTATTTGTGTATTGTAGATTTCACCTATAACCTTTTATCCATTTGGGCAACCATCATTTTCTTCCAGCTAGAGAAATCTCCTTCAATGATATGTTTACGCGCTTCTCTGACCAACCATAAATAAAATCCGAGATTATGAATAGAAGCTATTTGCTTCCCCAAAAGTTCATTGGCTGCAAAAAGGTGTCTTAAATAAGCCTTAGAATACATAGTGTCTACTAAAGTAATGCCCATTTCATCAATGGATGAAAAGTCATTTTCCCATTTTTTATTCTTGATATTGATAGTTCCATGTGCTGTAAAGAGCATGCCGTTCCTACCATTGCGTGTAGGCATCACACAGTCAAACATATCTACACCCAATGCGATATTTTCCAAAATATTGATAGGCGTGCCTACCCCCATGAGATACCTTGGTTTATCTTCCGGTAAAATATCACAGACAAGATCGGTCATTTCATACATTTTATCGGCCGGTTCTCCTACCGATAAGCCACCTATGGCATTTCCATCTGCATCGGCGTCGGCAATATATTTGGCGGATTCCTGTCTTAAATCTTGATAAGTGCTTCCTTGAACTATGGGGAAAAGTGTTTGTTCATACCCATACAGAGGGGGGTTAACTGTCAAATGTTTTATCGCCCGGTCCAACCAACGGTGGGTCATATGCATAGATTTCTTAGCATATTCATAGGTAGATGGATATGGTGGACACTCATCAAAAGCCATAATGATATCTGCCCCGATCTGGCGTTGAATATCCATCACACTTTCCGGTGTAAAATGATGGTAAGAACCGTCTATATGGCTTTGAAATTTGACCCCTTCTTCGGTAATCTTTCTCCTTTCTGCGAGTGAATACACTTGATAGCCACCACTATCTGTAAGGATAGCTCTATCCCAGTTCATAAATTGATGTAAGCCTCCGGCTTGTTCCAATATGGAAGTCCCCGGACGTAAATACAAATGATAAGTGTTTCCGAGTATGATATCAGGATTTACCTGTTCTTTGAGTTCATATTGATGTACTCCTTTTACGGTGCCTACGGTACCTACCGGCATAAAAATGGGTGTTTCAATTTTGCCGTGAGCGGTTTCAATAGTTCCAGCCCTTGCCTTAGTTGTATCGTCTTTCTTAAGTAAGTCAAATTTCATCCCGGCAAAGATACACAAAGCCATTTTTCTGAGTGTTAAGAAAAAAACTAAAAAAGCTTTTTTTAATTTCACCGAATAAACTTTAATAACTTTCTTATTTTTACACTTCAAAATTAATGACATGAGTTTACAAAAAGCCCAGAAAAAATTACAGGATGTAGGTTTTTTAGATATCCCTACCGATCAGGTTGATTATATCAAAGAGATCAATCGTTTACGCAAAGAAAAAAATGCGGTTATTCTCGCACATTACTATCAAGTGTCTGAAATTCAAGATATTGCAGATTTTGTGGGTGATAGCTTAGCTTTGGCGCAAGCCGCTGCCAAAACCGATGCTGATATGATCGTGTTTGCCGGGGTACATTTTATGGCAGAAACGGCCAAAATATTAAACCCTACTAAAAAAGTAGTTTTACCCGATCTAAAAGCCGGTTGTTCACTAGCTGAATCGGCTCCCACTGATAAGTTTGAAGCTTTTGTGAATGCGCATCCTGATCATGTAGTAGTTTCTTATATCAACACTACTGCAGATATCAAAGCTTTGACAGATATTGTTTGTACTTCGACCAATGCAGAAAAGATTATCAATTCCATTCCTAAAGATAAACCCATCATTTTTGCCCCGGACAGAAATCTCGGTGATTGGTTGATTAAAAAAACAGGCAGAGATATGTTGCTTTGGGATGGTGCATGCTATGTACACGAAGCTTTTTCTATTGATAAAATATTGGAATTGGCCAAGGAGCATCCTGATGCGGAAATCATCGCTCATCCCGAATCGAGGAAACACTTATTAAAAGTGGCTAAGTATGTGGGTTCTACCTCCGGTCTGTTAAACTACGTAAAAGAAAGTAATGCGCAAGAGTTTATTATAGCTACCGAAGTGGGTATTTTACATAAAATGCAACAAGAAGTTCCCGAAAAACTTTTGATTCCTGCTCCGGTAGAAGACAGTACTTGTAGCTGTAGTGAATGTGCTTATATGAAAATGAATACCATGCGAAAATTGTATCTGTGTATGAAATATGAAGAGCCGGCGATTGAAATAGAAGAGGCTCTTCGCGTAAAAGCATTAAAATCCATCGAAAGAATGATGGAGATTTCTAAATAACAACTTTTCATGATTCCCCCCTTGAGGGGGGATTAAGGGGGGTGTAAATAATTACCATTCCAAAATGATTATAAAATCAGATATTTTAATATTAGGTTCGGGTGTTGCCGGACTGACCACCGCAATCAAATTAGCCAAAGCTTTACCTGACAAAAAAATAATAGTTGCTACCAAAGACCGCAAGGAAGAGTCTAATACCAAATATGCCCAAGGCGGTGTGGCTGTTGTATGGAATAAACTGGATAGCTTTGAAAGCCATATAGCGGATACTATGCGAGCCGGAGACTATGAAAATAACAAAGAAGTAGTAAGAATGGTCGTTGAAAATGCGCCTGATAGATTACAGGAACTCATAGACTGGGGTGCCGCGTTTGATAAAAACAAAGACAGCAAATATGACCTGGGTAAGGAAGGTGGACATTCGGCCAATAGGATCTTGCATCACAAAGATATTACGGGATATGAAATTCAAATGACTTTGTTAAATCAAGCAGAAAATTTACCAAATATAGAATTATTATCACATCATTTTGCGATAGATCTTATTACACAACACCATACTGAGGCTAAACAAACAACATTTGGAGATCCTAGTATCACTTGTTTTGGAGCTTATATTATGGATGAGCAAACCTTGGCAATTGATACTTATGTAGCCAATATAACCATACTGGCCACGGGTGGTGCCGGGCAGGTTTATGCTTCTACAACCAATCCTGTGATTACAACAGGAGATGGTATTGCCATGGCCTACCGGGCTAAAGCTACTGTCAGAGATATGCAGTATGTACAGTTTCATCCCACATCACTTTATGAACCTGGTAAAAGCCCGGCTTTTCTCATTTCTGAGGCGGTAAGAGGTTTTGGAGCCTATCTGCGAAATGATAAAGGAGAACGTTTTATGTTGCCGGTGGATGAAAGAGCAGAATTAGCCTCTCGTGATATTGTATCAAGGGCTATAGATAATGAATTGAATAGGACTGGGGCGGATTGTGTATATTTAGATTGTACGCACCTTGACCAGGAGGCATTTGTCAAGCATTTCCCGAATATTGTAGATAAATGCCAAAGTATTGGCGTTGATGTATCCAAAGATATGATCCCGGTTAGGCCAGCTATGCACTACTTAATGGGAGGGGTGGTTATTGACAAAAAAGGGCATACTTCCATCGAAAATTTATATGCCAATGGAGAGGTAAGCCGTTCGGGATTGCATGGAGCTAATCGATTGGCATCCAATTCATTATTGGAAGCTTTGGTCTTTGCTCATGAAATTGCAGCCGATATTATTAGCCATCAAAATAAACTTGACAAAGACCTTCCGAAGGTGCCGGAGTGGAATGCGGAAGGTACTACAGATCCTGATGAAATGATCCTCATAAGCCATAACCGGAAAACCGTACAATATATCATGACAGATTTGGTCGCTATTGTTCGCTCCAACGAACGTTTGGAAAGAGCATTAGACCACTTGGATTATATCTATAGGGATACAGAGAAGCTATACAAAAGAGTGACACTTTCCCCTCAAATAGTAGAACTCAGAAACCTCAATGCCTGTGCTTATTTAATAGTCAAGCAATCCTTAAAGATGAAAGAAAACAAAGGTGGTTTTTATAGTCTGGATTTGTTGGACTAACTAGTTACAAAGTGGGGGCTAAACGGATGCAAATAGGTATCTAAATGTTGAAATATCAAACTGCTTTTAAACTCAAATCCATATTATAAACTGAATGTGTTAAGGCGCCGGAAGAAATATAATTTACGCCACATTCAGCATATTTTCGTAATGTCTTTAAAGTAATACCACCGGAAGATTCTGTTTGGCATTGATTTCCTATCATTTTAACAGCCTTTCGGGTATCTTCAAAATTAAAATTGTCCAATAATATACGATGAATACCGCCTTCTTGTAGTATCTTTTCAACTTCATTCAAGTCTCTGGCTTCGACAATTATTTTGAGGTCTAAGTTGTTATTTTTTAAAAATTCCTTTGTCTGGCTGATAGCTATTTGAACACCACCGGCATAATCAATATGATTGTCCTTTAACATGACCATATCATACAAAGCAAACCGATGATTGACACCCCCTCCGATCTTTACCGCCCATTTTTCTAATGCCCTGATTCCTGGGGTAGTCTTTCGAGTGTCTAGAATTTGTGTGTTTGTACCTTTCAATATTTCTAGATATTGGGCAGTTTTAGTGGCTATCGCACTCATACGCTGCATGGCATTGAGGACCAGCCTTTCGGCTTTAAGTATACTTTGTGATTTGCCTGAAATATAAAAGGCTATATCTCCGTATTTTACTTGATCCCCATCTTTTAATACAGTTTCGAAAGTCATTTTGGGATCTACTTGTTTGAATACCATTTTCGCAAAATCAATTCCGGCAATGATACCTTCGTCTTTGACTAATAGTTTGGCTTTACCCATGGCATCTTTCGGAATACAGGCCAATGAACTGTAATCACCCGGACCTATATCTTCCCGGATGGCATTGTCAATAATGATATGTAGTTCTTTTTGAAATTGTTCAGCTGAGATCATTTGATGAATAATAATTGTATTTTTGTTTGGTAAAAATAGAAAATCCATGTCAAAAATAGTCTCTGGTTTCTCAAAAATGACCAAACAGGAAAAGATCGACTGGTTGACTGATCATTTTTTCAAGGAACCAATTGTTGCAAAAGAGATATTACAACAGTATTGGAATGACAATAGGGTACTGCAGGAACTACATGACGACTTTATAGAGAATACACTTTCCAATTTTTATTTACCTTTTGGAGTAGCCCCCAATTTTTTGATCAATGGAAAGGATTATACGATTCCTATGGCCATAGAGGAAAGTTCGGTCGTAGCAGCAGCTTCCATGGTCGGAAAGTTTTGGCATTCTCGAGGTGGCTTTAAAACGCAGATCTTATCGACCCAAAAAACAGGGCAAATTCATTTTTTCTATAAAGGTGATCCAAAAGGATTGCAGTTTTATTTTGATAAAATGAAACCTCAATTATTTCGTGCTACGGAGCCTATTACTAAAAATATGCGAAAAAGAGGTGGGGGTATTACTGCTATGGAACTAATTGATAAAACTGCTCAATTAGATAATTACTACCAAATACATGTGTCTTTTGAAACCAAAGACAGTATGGGGGCAAATTTTATCAATACTTGTTTAGAGGCTATCGCTGCTGCTTTTGAAAGGCCCGATATAGAAGTGGTGATGAGTATTTTATCTAATTATGTGCCCGAATGTTTGGTTAGGGCAGAAGTAAATTGTCCGGTTGAAGACCTATATGCAGAGAATGCGCAAGAATATGCTGAAAGATTTGTGAGGGCAGTACAAATTGCGAAAGCCGAACCCTACAGAGCGGTTACTCATAATAAAGGTATCATGAACGGAGTTGATGCGGTGGTCATCGCTTCCGGAAATGACTTCAGAGCAGTAGAGGCAGGGGTACATGCTTTTGCGGCAAGAAATGGACAATACACCAGTTTGAGTAATGCCGAAATTATTGATGGGGTTTTTAGATTTTGGATAGATATACCTTTAGCTTTGGGAACAGTGGGTGGTTTGACAAAATTACATCCGCTAGCTAAATTATCTTTAGAGTTACTGCAAAACCCAAATTCAGAGGAATTAATGCAAATCGTAGCTGCTGCCGGATTGGCTCAAAATTTTGCTGCTGTAAGGGCTTTAACGACAACGGGTATTCAAAAAGGCCACATGAAACTGCATTTGACAAATATCATCAAACAACTGGATGCTACTCAAGAAGAAAAAGACTTTTTGATTAAGTATTTTGAAAACCGTACTGTTTCACACAATATGGTTATTGAGAAATATAACGAGATAAGATATAAGCTTTAGCGCTAATACATTAAATGCATCTTGCTTTTATCACGCCATCCGGCTTGAGAATTGTAATTTACGAAATAAATTGTCAGATCTGCTTGAGATTCGTAATCTACAAAATAGATTTTTTTATCGGCTTGAGATTCATAGTCTACAAAATACCACAAGCCTTCATTGCCATCTGCTTGGGACTCATAATCTACTTTATAAACTTTTAAATCCGCCTGACTCTCATAGTCTACTACGTAGACACTAATATCAGCTTGACTCTCGTACTGTGTGCTGAATATACTTTGTGCAAATGCTTGAGAAGTAACTAAAATAAAGGCAAAAAAAAGTATTGATCTCATCATGATTATTGTTTATTGGAACAAGTCACAAAGATAGTGCCCTTTTTTAATTCACAATGGCTATTTTGGTTATAGCTGTTTCCTTAGCATCATTTGTAGTGACTAAAACGACATATACACCAGAGGCTACTTTTTTTCCAGCCAGATTAGTTTTATGCCAAACCACTTTACCTCCAAAAGCTTCTTGACCGCTATTTACGTTAGTTTCATAGACTAAATTTCCGGCAATATCCAATATCTTGACATTCGAACCTTCAGGAAGGTGTGTTTCATACCTGCCATCAATTGTCACAAAATCGTGATCACGTAAAACGGGATTTGGGTAAGCATAGATTTCTGGTAAGTTTTCTGCATAGGCTGCTACGCCACTTTGATATTTTACGATGCCTTTGTCAGTGATAAAATATACATCACCTGTAGCACCATCTGTAATGATTTTTAAAATTCTGTTAGAGGGAAGGGGAGAATTGGTTGTATTAAAATACAGAAAAGTTTCTTTTCCGGATGGATTGGTATATAATACCCCGCCTGTTTCTGTGCCAAACCACTTATTATCGGCGCCATCTACAGCAATGCTATTGATCTGTTCAACGCCAAGTAATGCTATCCCGAATTCGTCATCTTCACCAGAGGCTATGATCACTTGCTGTGTTGTGTGTGTAGCTTCATCAAAAAAGCTTGAATTACTACGAAAAGTTGTCAAGCCCTGTCGGGTTCCCAACCATACCGTATTGTTTTTATCAACAGCTATTGCCCTTACATTTCGGTGTGGAAAACTTTCAAAAGTGGTTTCATCTCTTATAGCAGTTCTTTTTGATAAATCTTCGGACAAGGCCCAGGCACCAGATGTTTGTGTTCCCATCCATAGGTTATTGGACTTGTCGAATGTCAAACCTCTTAAACCCCAACCTTGATTATCGTATAGATCATTGAGATTATAACTAGTCCAATTGCCACTAATATCATATTTTTTTAATCTATCTGTAACACCAACATTAGTGATGAAAAGATTACCTTCCTCGTCAAAAATGCCGTCGCTGATTCTGATGTCATAGGGGTCTTGTTCAATCCTTTCTAATGCAGAATTAGAGTCATCCCAGTGTGCAACAACTTCGTCATTTTCTATGACGACCATACCATCTTTAAAAGAACTGATGTAAACCCTGTTTTCATGATTTGGATCAATACTTGTATACACTAAATTCCTTTCTGTAATAGCCTCTTGATGATAGGGAATCGTGATCCAGTGTTCTCCATTGAAGTGACTGGCTCCCTTCTGAATATTATAAGGTACGAATCCGGAATTATACCCTCCATACACAACCCATATATCATCACCTAATATACTCATAGAGAAAACGCCATTGGAAATAGGCCCTTCGGGATGTATTTCTGCAAAGTCATAAATTGATTTGAGGTCGCTTTGTAGTATACCAAAATCTGCACTTGCTATATAGAGATTGTTTTGATAAACTCTTGATGAATTGGCGGTAAAATTGTAAAATTCATTTCCGGAATTATGACACTGATAGGATATTTGTCCCGTACTATTATAGATTAATATACGGTCACTTGTAGTGACGCTAATATAATTACCATCAGTAGTAACATCTTTAATACTTGTAAAAGGATTTATAAGGATAATTGGAATATTTCCTTCTGCTAATTCATATACATAATTATTATCTGCGATATAGACATTATCTTTGAGGTAAATAATATTTTTAAGCGGTATAAAAAGTAAATGTTCCCAGCGTGAGGCATCAACCAAAAAGGGATCATTGATATTAGCTTTATATAAGCCGCTTTCAGTCACTGCATAGATATTTTCTCCATAAATGCCAGTCTCATAGACAATAACTTCGCTAGAATT
>JANTFO010000059.1 GCA_024763365.1 Flavobacteriaceae bacterium | reverse complement strand
AATACCCCAAACACCAAAACCTCAATATCGAATAAAAGCCTAATTTTGAAAGTGCTAATACTTTCGTCATGAACCGAAAAAAATATTTTATCTTGTTTTATATACTGCTTCTGTGGGTTAGCCCTAAGTTACCGGCCTACACACAGAACCAGAAAAGCGTACAACAGCAAGAACAAATTTATAACGACCGTATAACAGACGAATTGGGTAAACCTTTGGCCGGTATTAAAGTAAGTGTACGGGGAAAATCTTATTTTACTTTTACCAATACCAATGGTGAATTTTCCATCAGAGCACGCATAGGAGATGAAATTATATTAAGTAAAAATGGAAAGCTAATCAATACCTATTTTTTTGACAATAGTTCAAACTATGAACTAGAAGATACCAATAGCGTTCTTATCGAAACTAACACAAAATATGAAAAAAGATCTTCGTCTAATAAATCCGTCAATTACTTAGACTCCGCACGAGCTTACCTCAATACCCAGCCCTATACCAGTATTGACTTTGTTGTGGAAGAACTCCGTTCTAGCAAAAAACATCCTAAAGCAACTTTGATGAATGCTTATACTATTTTGGGAAAGGCTTATGTCAAATTAAAACAATATGACCTGGCCATTTCTAATTTTGAAAAAGCGCTTGATGAAGTAACTGATCCAGAGGTAAGTCTTTTATTAGCTGATGCTTACATAAAAGATGGACAATTTAAAGAAAGTAATGCTGTACTATACAAACTTAAAGAAAAAAATATTTCGGCACTGCAAGAAGTGAAACTATACAAGTTATTATCCAATGGAGAACAAGGATTGGGCCGAATGGAACCGGCACTTTCCTTTGCCAAAAAGGCATTGCAAATAGCCAAAAACAACAATTTAAAACAACAAACAACAGAAATTCAATCCGATATTGCCAAATTACTGAGTAAAAAAGGAAAACTCAATGAAGCCGGCCAGTATATTCAAAACACTTTAGAAACAGCTGACGAAGAAGTACTTTTAGAACGTACCAGAGCGCAAAATCAAGCGGCTAACATCTATCAATCTAACCGAAATTTTGATAAAGAAATAGCGATCAGAAAGCAAACTTTAGATGAATTAAAGGAGGCTCAAGTGGAGGAAATTACCATTGAAGATGAAAGCGGTCCTGAAAAACTATCTGCTTCAAAACTTAATTTGGATATCGGAAAAGCCTACGCTGAAAAGAAAGATTTTGAAAAGGCTATTCCTTACCTGGAAGAGAGTGTTGAAAAAGCCAAAGTTTCCAATGAACAGGAAATAGCCAAAGATGCCCTTCAGAAATTATCGGAACTATACAAAAAAATCGGAGACTCCAAAAAAGCCCTTCAGAAGTATCAAGAATATGCCTTGGCTGTAGATGAACTTTATAAACAAAAAGAAAATGAGATAGCTAAAACTATCAGCTTAAACAATGAGCTCAGAGACAAACAAAACCGAATCAACTCTCTGGAAAAAGATCGCCAACTTTTAGATAGTCAATATCAGTTATCTGCTCAAGAAGAAGAACTCAGCTCCCTCAATTATCAGCGTCAAAAGATTATCATCTATGCTTTAACATTTGGAATGCTATTACTCGGCTTGACCTTACTTTTTATGTTCCGCAGCAACCGCAAAAGCAAATTAGCAAACAACTTACTGGCTTTAAAGTCTTTACGGTCTCAGATGAATCCGCATTTTATTTTTAACGCACTCAATTCTGTCAATAGTTTTATCGCTCAAAATAACGAACGTGAAGCCAATAAGTATTTAACAGATTTTTCAGGTTTGATGCGACAGGTTTTGGAAAATTCTGAAAAAGATATGGTGCCGCTTTCCGAAGAAATTGACATGCTCAAAACCTATGTGCAATTAGAACATGCCAGATTCAAAGATAAATTTGATTATCAGATCAATATTACTCCTCAAGTTGAGTTGGAGGCTTATGAAATTCCGCCTATGCTCATACAACCCTACGTAGAAAATGCTGTTTGGCACGGTCTGCGGTATAAAAAAGAAAAAGGAAACCTCAATATTGACATAGCGCCTTACAAAGATGAGCAACTCTCCATAACTATCACAGATGATGGTATAGGTCGCAAAAGATCTCAAGAAATTAAGACTGAAAACCAGCGTAAAAAAGCGTCGAAAGCTATGAAAAATACCAAAGATCGTATCGCTATTCTCAATGAAATGTATGGGAACTCCATTCAGATCAATGTATCTGACCTAAAAGATGACCAGACAGGCACCAAGGTTAACATCATATTAAAAATGTACTAAAATTTGTTAACCTGAAAAATTATTTGTTGTTTAGCCCGTTATATTATTCTAATCCATAAACCCAATTTAAAATGAAAAAATTATTTTTTGCCCTTGCCATATTTGGTATTGCATTATTAAGTGTTTCCTGTAAAAATGACCAAAAACAAAAAGAGGAAACCAAAGCCGTGGAAATGGAAGTCCAAAAAAGTGACTCCGTAACACATTCCTTAGAAGAACAAAAGGAAATGATCGACAAAACAGCTAAAGAATTAGACAAAGCCATTGAAGAACTTTAAAACCCAAAAACAAGATGAACAAATCAAACCAAAAATTCGGAATTATTTTATTTGTATGTAGCTTATTTATCTACAGCCAGTCATTTGCACAAACTGATAAAAAAGCTGATCAACAGTTAAAAACCAATAAGAAAGTCCTAAAAAAATCATCAGATCAACAAGCAGATGCCATAAAGGATGCAAGTGATGACATGAAATCAGTAGCTAAAGATCGAGACCAAATGCATCAAGATATGAAACAAGCCGGTAAGGATGCTGTACAAAAAGGCAAAGAAGGACTCACGGAAGAACAACAAAAGATGCGCGAAGAAAAAATAAAAAGAGAAAAAGAATTAGAAAAACAACGAAAAGAGAAAAAAGATTTTAAAGGAGAAGGCAATGCCCATGGTAGAAATAAAGGTAAGGATTTTGCTCAACAAAGAGCTGCTGAAGCTAAAAAAAGACAAGCACAAGCGCGTGCAGCTTATCAAAATTCAAAATTAAATGCCAAAGAGAGACTCAGCAGTGCTGAAGTTAAAATTAAAAAAGCACGTGAAGAGGCTGAAGCTGCCAGAGCTGCCAAAAAACTTAGTGAAAAAGAATATGCTGCTAAAATAGAAAAAATAGTACGTGCAGAAAATGCCTTAGCAAAATTGAAAGAAAGTTTAACTACACAAGATAAATAGTTCCTTATACCAAATGGAATAAATATTTAGCCTAATAAATAGTTTCTTTTTGGTATTACTAAACTCCTTAAAAAAATCGGTAATTAGTTTTCTAATTACCGATTTTTTATTGTTTCAAGTTTTTTGAAATAATACTTTACCTGATAATCAATTTTTTGGAAATACTATTAACATCGCTGCTTATCTCAACCACATATATTCCCTCAGGAATTTTCATGTTGATCTCAGCCATTGGGGCAGCTACATCATAGCTTTCTACCAACTGTCCGTTCATATTATAAATAAATATCTGTGATTTTTGGAAAGGTGTTTTTATCACAAATTGACCATCACTTGGATTGGGATATAATTGAACTTGCTGTGCCAAAATTTCGTCACTTACGCTAATGTCACCGCCTGAATAGGTAAACGTGTGCGGATCCAAATCAGCTGTTAAAGGTTGCACCCTATATTTTCCGGCATCATTTTGTGCTTCTATATAATAATCTACTGTATTTTCACCATTCATGCCGGGTATACCAGCCGTATAGGTGGTACCACTAACATAGCTCATAGTATCATTAATCCAATCTCCTTCGTTTGTTCTATAATATAATTTGGGATAACCAGTACTTATAGCAGAGCCGCCAATAGAAAAAACCTCAGCTTCCACTGTAAAAAATTCCTGAAATTCCAAATCACCTTGAATAGGCATATGCCTGATATCCAGCATACTTCTATCTGGAATACCATGTGTACGACAATGTAAGGCATCACTATTGATCCAAGAAGTGGCGTATACACCAATAATCTCATAATTGGGCATAGCTGCTTCATATACAGCTATAGCATCATCATCCAGATCAGACCCCGTTTGTGGTACGAAAACTTTATTATTTAAAATAAGTGAATTCGTATAAGGGTTTTCTTCATAGTCATAATAATCAGCAGCCTGTACGCGTATTACTTCATAAGGATAACCCCATGAACAATTTTGACCGGCAAAATAGGAGGCTACCGCTTCATAATCATCATAACGATAATCTGTAACAGGTACCTGTGTTATTAAAACTTTATCTACATCCAAAAACTTTCCCCAACAATCTATATGCTTGATGTAATCATCTAAAGGATCCAAAGTGACATGATAGGATTGAATTCCCAGATAATCGAGTGTTTTTTGATCAATCTCGGTGGTAGTTTGGTTCGTATTCTCTTCCCAAACCAAATCTGTAGAAGCCGCTGCACCATAACCGTCACACATATAATTACCTCCGGTATGTTCTATATCCATTCCATATAAATCTAATCCCAACTCATTGGCCATTAAAATAGGGACATCATTATCATTAGGTCGCGGGCGGTTATAGGGAAAATTAATAATGGCTACTTCACTATTATCTACAGTAATATACCAAGGGCTATAGTCTCGAGTCCAATAGGTGTTAGGGTCCTGATGTACAAAAGTACAGTTAGCTGTATTGACCCCATTATTATTAAAAATGTTCATCACATAATTCTCTTCTGAAGCGTTAGACACAATCGTTGTTACGCCACAATCTTGCGACATTTCGGCTATCAAACTTAAAGGAATACCAAAACCCCCATCATAAGCGATCAATACGCTCTCCATGGGCTCCCATTCAGCAATGTTTCTAACGACTCCCACCGGCGGATCCGTTTCAGTAAAACTGCGCGTTTGCTTTTGCATCAAAGTATTCTCTTCCGGGCTCAGATGATGTGTAGTATGATATTTTTGAATTTCGTGTTCTTGTGCTCTAATGAAAAATGAAATAGAGAGCATCGTGAAAAAAAGTAGTCTCTTAACTGACATAAATAATTATTTTGGAAGGGCTAATATACAATATTATGAAATTTGATAAGGATGCAAAATCAAAACACTATATTTGAATTCTATAATTTACAATAAATATGAAAGTTCTAGCCTTTGGCGCATCTTACAGCCCTACTTCTATCAATCAAGAATTAGCAACATATGCCGCTAAATATTTTAGTGAACACAAAGTTGAAGTATTAAATATCAATCAATATAAGTTACCTGTATTTACTGCAAATGAAGAGCAAATTAAAAATCCCCCCAATGTTATTCACGGTTTTATCACTAAAATAAAAAATAGTGATCTTGTTATTATATCACTTGCAGAGCACAATGCTAGTTATACAGCCGCTTTTAAAAACCTTTTTGACTGGAGCTCTGTTGTGGAATCTAAGATTTTTAAAAATTCAAAAGTGATTTTACTGGCTACTTCACCCGGAGAAAGAGGAGCCAAAAGTGTGTTGGCACAAGCTCTGGAAAGATTTCCCCGACATGGTGCAGAAATTGTAGGTAGTTTTTCTTTACCGGAATTTGACAAAAATTTTGACAAAGACAAAGGGATCATCAACCCAAAAATCTTGAAAGACTTCACTGCTTTTATAGATAAATTAAAACTTTAACCATAAATTTTTTTTCTAAAAATGTTGAGAAAAGCCTTTTGCATATTAATATTGTTTAGCATCATGATATTTGTTTTCTACCAAATATCTGCACCCACAAAAAGCTTTTCAGAAATTTACAAGCAAGAAGATATTTACACGGCTAGGTTAGATAGTATTCATAGTCAAAAAACAAAAAGAATCACAATAAAAGGAGTGGAATGGACCTATTTTTCTGCAGGGAAAGGAGATACCACGATTGTGTTTGCGCATGGTATGGGTGGCGCCTACGATATTTGGTGGAATCAGCTTCAAGCTTTTCAAAAAGAATATAATGTAATCAGCTATACCTTGCCTAAAGAGATTCATAACTTAAGAGATGCTTCCCATGGGATTTTGAAAATTATTGAAGCTGAAAACATAGATTCTTTCATCATGATAGGCACTTCTATGGGCGGCTATATTACTCAGTATATTGTAAATAATTACCCCGAAAAGATCCAGAAGGCGGTTTTTGGGAATACTTTTCCTCCTAATGACTACATTGTAAAATCGAATGCAAAAATTAGTAAAGTTTTACCTTATTTACCTGAAATCTTTGTCGCCAATTTTTTCAAAAGAAAGATGAGAAATGATATTGAACAAACCGCAAGTGGCAGTAATTTACTGCGTGCTGCATTGTTTAGTATAGCCTTTGATAAAGAGTCTTTCATAGGTCGATATCAGGTGGTTATTGATTCTTTTAAAACACATACAAACCAACTTAAAGTACAGAACATACCTAAGCTCATTATTGAATCTGACAACGATCCTGCTATACCTAAACATTTAAGAGAAAAACTTAAGGATTTGTATCCGAATGCCGGCGTGTATACTTTTCATGAAAAAGGACATTTTCCTTATGTAAATGCAGACAGTATCTATACAGAAGTATTAAGTAATTTTATTAAATAATACCCGCTGTACGAAGTCAAAAAAAAATAAAAATAAAGTATCTAAGCCTTCTGTAAAGCATCGTATTTACCGGTACCTAATTGATGTAAAAGCGTAAAATGACTTTTTAAAGCAAGCGCAAAAGTCTTGTGTTGATGATAGGTAATATGATAATCCTTAGCGGTCGCTTTAACAATTTTAGAAATTTTCTTATAGTGAATATGACAAATCTTAGGAAACAAATGATGCTCTATCTGGTAATTTAATCCACCTACAAACCAAGAGAATAAACGGCTCTTGTCTGCAAAATTTGAGGTAGTTTGCAATTGATGTATCGCCCAGTTGTTTTCAATGCTATAATGATTATTCGGCTCGGGAAACGCTGTTAATTCCACAACGTGCGCCGGTTGAAAAATGAGTGCCAGTGCCAAACCCGTGATAAAATGCATTATTAAAAAGCCTAAAAGCACGTGCCACCAAGGAAGATCAATCATGATAATAGGAAGTACTAAGGTAAGAATGATATACCAGGTCTTGTGTACGATAATTTGAATCAAAGCTTTTGATAAAGTGAGTCCTTGTCCGGACAGTAAACCTTTTTTGTGATAACGAGCCAGTTGTTCGTAATCCTTACTAACATACCAGTAAATGGACATCAAAGCATATAAAAAAGGAGCGTAGAACATTTGGAAACGGTGCATTTTTTTTCTCTTCTGGCGGGGAGAAAAACGCAATAAAGGGTTTTTAATATCCTCATCATATCCTTCAATATTTGTATAAGAATGATGCAATACATTATGCTGAATAATCCAATTTTTATGATAACCTCCTAAAAAATTCAATAAAAAACCGAGTGATTTGTTTACCCATTTCTTCTTAGAGTAAGCACCATGATTGGCGTCGTGCATAACAGACAAGCCAATACCGGACATCCCGAAGCCCATCATTATCCACAAAGCATACAAGACATATAGATTGGTCACCAAACCGCTTATCAAAAAAGCTAAGGGTACAAAATATATGGCAATCATAAATGCCGTCTTAAATTTCATGTTGGCATTGGCATATTTCGAAATATTATTGTCTTTAAAATAAGCTTCTACTCTGCTTCGAAGTTCTTTAAAAAATTCAGGTTGCGACTGGGTATTATACTTTATGGTTTTGAAAGTCATTGGGTGAAATTTTGCTGTTTGAAGTAACAAATAACGACAATTATATACGACTAAAACCCTTATAAAAATAAAATTGTATTTATTTTAAGGATTTAATTTATAAATAATACCAAAGGGAATCAATATTTAAACTAAAGATTGTGTAAGAAAAATTTCAAAGATTAAGTCAAAAAAAGTTGTCTCATAAGCAAGGTTTTCTGTCATTTCGACCCTGCCTGCCGGCAGGCAGGTGCAATGGAGAAATCTAATTATTTAATATTCAATAGATTAGATTTCTCGACTCCGCTCGAAATGACAACTTTTTAAGCTTAAGAGACGGCTTCATGAAGAGGTTTTTTGGTGATAATATTTGTTGCTTTTGGCATAAAGGGTTTTAACCCACATTATTCATGAATTTTGAGTATGTAGCTACAAGGTGTCTCACAGATTAACTAGGTCAATATAAAAATTCGTAATTTTGGCAACGCAATTTATTCCCACAAAAGGTAGACAGGCTCGCCCAAGGTAGACAAGCCTGACTTTGCGTTCTGACTATTAGAACTCACTCAATTAAAATAAAGAATAAAATTATGAATCAAAAAATTCTATTACTTATCACAACTATTCTCACTGCTTTCGCATTGAATGCCCAGCAAATACAAGCAGAAAAAGTATTTGGGGGATACCAGTTTAAGCTAGACGGTAAAGCGCTTAGTTTAAAAGAAATGAAAAACATACTAAAACCAGATGCTGAAGCATACAAACTTATAAAATCTGCAAAATCTAATAATGATATTGCCTCTGTTTTAGGTGGAGTAGGTGGTTTTATGATAGGTTGGCCATTGGGCACGGCTATGGGAGGAGGTGATCCTGAATGGATTATGGCAGGAATAGGCGCTGGTTTAGTCATAGTGAGCTTTCCACTATCATCAGCCGCTAGTAAAAAAGCATTAAAAGCGGTGGATAAATATAATGCCGGACTGTCATCATCCGGCAACTATTTTAAGCCGGAATTTGATCTTAATATTAACGGAAATGGCATTGGGATTGTAATGCAGTTTTAAGTGATATTAAAGCTATTATATTTTCACGAGTTAATATATTATAAAAGAATACAGTATGTAAATCTATAGTTGTTCACGAGTTGGAAATATCTATTGCCTGTTGCGTAGCGTATCATAAGCACGAGATTTGGCTCATGGGATAGCTTGGATTTGGAATTTTGTGATTTGGAATTTTAATATTATGCATATACATTTTATAGCCATTGGTGGTAGTGCGATGCACAACCTGGCTCTGGCTCTACAAATAAAAGGGCATCACATTACTGGTAGTGATGACAGCATTCACGAGCCTTCCCGTTCCAGATTAGATGCAGCAGGTTTACTTCCCGAAAAAAATGGGTGGTTCCCCGAAAAAATCTCATTAAAAACAGATGCTGTAATCCTAGGCATGCACGCACATGCGGATAATCCTGAACTCAAAAGGGCGCAAAAACTAGGGGTGAAAATCTACTCATACCCGGAGTATTTATATGAAGTCTCCAAAAATAAAACCCGGGTCGTCATAGGTGGTTCGCATGGAAAAACTACCATAACCTCAATGATACTACATGTACTACATTATCACAATATTGAAGTAGATTATATGGTCGGTGCACAATTAGAAGGTTTTGACAATATGGTACACTTAACAGATGATAATGACTTCATCATACTTGAGGGGGATGAATATTTATCATCCACATTGGATAGACGACCAAAATTTCACCTATATAAACCCCATATTGCCTTAATTAGTGGTATAGCATGGGATCATATTAATGTCTTCCCTACTTTTGAGAATTATGTAGCGCAATTCAAATTATTTATTGACTGCATTGAACCCGGAGGGGTATTGATTTATAATGAAAAAGATACTGTGCTATCAGAATTAGTGGAGAAAACAAAAAATATCATTAAAAAAATTCCTTACCGTGAAATTGATTTTGAGATAGCAAACCAGCAAACTTTTTGTATCACAACAGAAGGTAAAATTCCACTTCAGGTTTTTGGAGTTCACAATATGCAAAATCTGGCAGGTGCCCGATGGATTTGTCAACTCCTGGGTGTTCAGGAAGAAGCCTTCAACGAAGCGATATCTTCTTTTCGAGGTGCAGATAAAAGATTGGAAATACTAGCTCAAAATAATAATAGCATGCTCATAAAAGACTTTGCCCACGCGCCTTCCAAAGTCAAAGCAAGTGTTAGCGCTGTAAAAGAACAGTTTCCCAAACATAAAATTATTGTTTGTTTGGAATTACACACCTATAGTAGTTTAAACAAAGACTTTATAGTTGAATATGCTCAAAGTCTTGATGCTGCAGATGAAGCCTATGTTTTCTATTCACCTAAAGCAGTAGCCTTAAAAAGGCTGGAGGCAATTGATCCTATCACCATTAAGAATGCTTTTCAAAATGAGCAATTAAAAGTTTATACAGAACCGGAAAAATTTGCAGCAGAACTTAATCAAATGAATTTTAAAAATACTATCCTTTTGTTGATGAGTTCCGGTAATTACAGTGGTTTAGATCTCGATAAAATCAAATTAAACTTTGTTTAAAGCTTTGATCTTTTTGACATAGTCAGTTAACCATAAAATTTCCTTCCAAAAAACAAGAAACTTTTTTGGTTTGACTCCCATTTTCATTTGTTCTTTAGCTATATCAGCGGCAATCCGCCAATGCGATCTTATTGTTTTGAGTGCCTCCAAATAAGACATATGATAAGAATCATAGATATGGGTAGGTTCTGCTAGAATGCCATTGATCTCTAATATTTTTAAATCTTGCCCTTTTTGAAGTTGCTCCCAATCCTTATACTTGATATCAAGTCGGCCATAATACCAACCATTTATCTCTTTGTTAATCCGGTCAAAAGAATGAATTAATTGGTCATTTATCAAATGATTGGCATTAATAAACTGCGTCCCCTGACTGTGATTTCCTATATCAGACAATATAACCCGTTCTCCTTTAGGAATTATTTTCTGCCACCTGTCCACGTGTTTTTCAGCCAATTTTTTTTTGTAATGTTTAGCCCTATTGCTGAAAATCACCAATTCTTCTAAAGTGGAAACGCCATTGCCTTCAACATGTAAAAAATTTTTAAATGTCAACGAATTGATACTTCCTACTTCAGCTCCTGGTTTTCTGTAATAAAAGACACCACACTCATTTGGCAGATTTACAAATTCCTGAATAATCAATGGGATAGTGTACATCGCCAAATATTCTTTTAATTCCGCATCATTCTTTATTTTTTTAACCAGCATACCTCTAAAACCTACATCAGGTTTTGCAATAACCGGGTAGTCTATTCCATTTTTATGTAAAGCGATCAATATATCTTCAAAACTGCGTAATGCTGACACATATATTGATTTCGGTTGGTAAACTTCTGGTATGAGTTGTAAAGTTTTAAATTTGGATTCAGTACCATTACCTGAACTTTTTATTGACGGATTAATTATAGAATAAAAAGTGAAGTTACCTGTTTTTAAAGCTAAGTAGAAAGCATAAGGTATATTAGGCAAATAAAACATATAAGATGGCCAATACTCCCACTGCGTAAATCGTTTAAAAAAACTGTTTTTTGACATACAAAAAACTTGTTATTACTTAAATATTGATGCTATACGAACACTTATTAACTTCTGTTTTCAAAGACTAAAAATACTATTTTGGGTTATATATGCGCTATTTTTAACCAAAAATTTATAAAAATTGTTCTAAATATATAAGAATCAATCCTCTAATTTTAAAAAAAACCTATATTTGCATTTAGACTTTTAAAACCTTAAAATAAATTATTGAACCCCAAACCTAATCATATTTCTTTTATTATTAAAAAATTAATATCAATTTTCATCAAGTGAGATTAAATCATTTTGCTTATTAATGAAATTTCTTTTTAAAATAGTATTCTTTCTAATCCTCAATTCAGTAGCATTACTAAAAGCCCAAAATGCTAATCATACTGAAAACGGGTTATTATTTGCTAAAAATGACATTCAAAATGACTGTGATGGTAAAATAAAAGGAGAAGTTTTAAATAAAAATTCTAAAAAAAGTATCCAAGGAGCAACTGTTGATCTTTTTAGTAGTGACGAGCATATTGTAACACTATTGACTGATTCAAATGGCCTATTTGAATATACCAAAATCGATTGTTCCAGAATGTATGATATTGTATCTTACAAAGAAGGATTTAACGGTTTTGCTGAACTACACTATGCTCCTGAAAATGCCGTCAGAATTGTACTTTATTTAAACCCTGTACCTCCCAAAGAATATGAGGATAAAATTGACTTGTCTGATAATATTATCATTTTTGACACACAATCCGCAGAAATTATTGAAAATGTAAGCATTGAAGAAACTACTAATAAAGATCTAAGTTTCTCAGAAAGGCGCGAACTAGCCAGAATTGAAAAAGAAGCGCAAAAAAGAAAAATGATTGCTGCTGAAGAAGCAGCTGAAAAAAAGAGAAAACTAAGAATAAAAGAACAACAAAAAGAAATTGCTTTAAAACAACAGAAACGAGTGGCTGCAGAAAAAGAAGAACGCTTACGTAGAGCACAAGAAACCGCAGAAAGACTAAAACGTGAGAAAGAAATAGCCCAAGCAGAAGAACAAAAACGAATCGAACAAGAGATCATAGCTCAAGAACAAGCAGCCAAACTAAAAAA
>JANTFO010000058.1 GCA_024763365.1 Flavobacteriaceae bacterium | reverse complement strand
GTTTTACTTTTTGCAGCCATGGTAAAGCTTTTGCTCCCATACCTTCAAAACTGCCCGGACGGGTTCTCGGTTTCCAAACACCTGCTCTAAATGCAGTGACCCAAGATTGCTTTTCTTTGATTTGTTTGGCAGTTTTTAAAACTTGTTCTTCACTTTCTGCACTACAGGGTCCTGCAATGGTAAAGGGATGTTTCAGATTCATCTCCTGTAGCCAGTTGCCAATATTGTGGTCTTTTATCATTTTATATAGTTAGTAGGATTGATATCAATAGTTAAATAAAGGTCAAAAATAACAAAGTACCTGTACAGAGCAATAAATTATGAGTAGTTTGTTGACAAAGCTGTTTAAAAAAATAACTTTGTTCATAAATCAATTGACAATTTTTTATATTTTTGTCAAAACAAATACAAACTTATGGATTTTTCACAATACTCAGGTTTCTTGCTTTTTATGTTTATCTTTACTATAGGCTTTTGGCTGATGATCTTTGCATTGACATTTGTGGTGCCTTACTGGTTAGTGGGTTCCTGGATGGAAAGATTTAAAGAATACAGAGCCAAAAAGAAACAAGACAAAGTTAAAACAGTAGAAGAAGATATTTTATAAATTTTTGCTCAATAAATAATAAAGTCGGTTTAAATAATCCGGCTTTTTTTATTCCTTAATTTTCTCTTTTTTGGTACTTCCTTTTTTCAAGGCTTTATAATTTTCATAGCATTCCAGAACAGCTTCAATCACTTGTAAGTCAGAAGAGCGTTTGATGAAGTATTCACTATAATTACAGTGTTCCAAAAGCCCGTTAAGTTGGGCTCTGTCCATCTCCAGGTATTCCATCAATACTTCACGGTTCATCTTTTTGGCTAAGATTTCCCGGAGTTCATCTTCGCTTCGTAATTTTTTGAGTTTCCTGAGTTGTTTTGGTTTTTTCCCGAATAGTTCATACATGAAATCTACCGGATGGAAAATAGCATCCATTGGCTTGTCATAAGTTCTGGAAACAGGAGCACCTACCTCAAATACTTGGGGAAGCCCGTTAATATGTATTCTGCCATAGGGATCGAGTGGAATATTTTTAGCATCTACTTCCAGTACGCCTATTAACTGATAAGGTTTTAATTGTACTTCCTCTAGGTCAACCGGCGTTTCAAACATGTTGATTTCCAATTCATTCCCCTTTAGTAGGTCATGGGTAACTTTGAGTTTAATAGATTGATATCCCACATAGGAAAAGTACAAAGTATCGTTTACATGCACCCTCGTCGCAAAACGCCCGTCACTTTTTGAGACGGTACCTGTTACACTACTTAAATTGATAATATGGGTATTGGGTAGGGGCTCGTTTCTTTCTGCATCATAGACAATACCTCTTAATACTTTCTTTTGTTCTTTTTGCTTATTCTGATCCTCTTGTGCCCAAAAGCTTAGGGTACCTAATAAAAAAAATAAAAGTACATGTTTTTGCATGGGTCAATATTAGGCTTTATTTAGGCTTTAGCTCGTTAAAGATTTGTGAAAAGGTTGAAATTTTAACTGATGAATAAATATGTTTTTTATTCAAGTTTGATTTACAAAATT
The DNA here is from genome assembly GCA_024763365.1 of Flavobacteriaceae bacterium. Taxonomy (GTDB): domain Bacteria; phylum Bacteroidota; class Bacteroidia; order Flavobacteriales; family Flavobacteriaceae; genus DQTL01. The sequence goes on along the minus strand of JANTFO010000058.1, from coordinate 10,889 downwards.
ATTATAATCCTAAGGTTTGATATTTACCATATAATTTTGATACAGTTTTTTTTAACTTCAGAATTAAGCTTATTTTTGGTTATTCTATAACCACTTTTTCAAGTAGTAAATTTAATCAAATTGATTATAACTAACAGCTATTTACACATTATCCTGCAATCTGCAGCTAGGCTCATTCAATCATTCCATCATTCATTCCATCATTCCTCACACATTCCCTTTCTTATAATCCGCCAAAAATTTCTCCAACCCAATATCGGTTAAGGGGTGGTTAAATAAACCATTTAAGGCTGATAAAGGTGCGGTAATCACATCGGCACCCATTTTGGCACAATCAACAATATGCATGGTATGCCTGATAGAAGCTGCTAAAATTTGTGTTTTGAAACCGTAGTTGTCATAGACTAATCTCATTTCTTCAATTAATCCCAAGCCATCCGTAGAAATATCATCAAGCCTGCCTAAAAAAGGAGATACATAAGTGGCTCCGGCTTTAGCTGCTAAGAGTGCCTGACCAACAGAAAAAACCAATGTGCAATTTGTTTTAATCCCTTCTTTTGAAAAATAGGAAATAGCTTTAATCCCTTCTTTGGTCATAGGGACTTTTACCACGATACGGGGATCGATTTTGGCCAAAGTTTTGCCCTCTTCGATCATACCTTCAAAGTCTGTAGCTATGACTTCAGCACTCACATCACCATGTACGGTTTTACAGATCTTTTTATAATGGTTGCGGATGTTTTCTTCTCCGGTGATGCCTTCTTTGGCCATCAAAGAGGGGTTCGTAGTAACACCGTCCAAAATACCTAAAGCTTGAGCTTCTTCAATTTGCGCTAAATTGGCCGTATCAATAAAGAATTTCATATATTATAATGTTTGTGTTGTATCAAAATTTTCTAATATCTCTTTGAGTTTCAAAATAAACAAACCACCCAAAGCGCCATTGATCACCCTGTGGTCATAAGAATGAGCAATGATCATTTGATGCCTGATACCTATCACATCACCTTCGGTTGTTTCAATGACTGCAGGTACTTTTCTGATAGCCCCTAAAGCCAAAATGGCAACTTGCGGCTGATTGATGATAGGTGTGCCGGTCATGCTACCAAATGAACCCACATTGGTCACTGTATAGGTGCCTCCTGTAATATCATCCGGATCTAATTTATTATTTCGGGCTTTCTCGGCCAATCTGTTGACAGCTTTGGTCATACCCTTGATACTGAGTTCATCAGCGTTTTTAATAACCGGAACTATTAAATTACCATCTGATAAAGCAGTGGCCATCCCCAAATTGATACTATTTTTTTTAATGATATCAGTTCCAGACACAGAAATATTTATCATCGGATATTCATTGATAGCCCGTGCTACTGCATGCATAAAGACAGGAGTAAAGGTGATCTTCTCACCGGTTTCTTTTAAGAAGCTGTCTTTCACTTTATTGCGCCATTGTACGATTTTGGTCACATCCACTTCAATGAATGATTGTACATGTGCAGAGGTCTGAACAGAATGAATCATGTGATCCGCAATCAACTTACCCATTCTATCCATAGGAATTATTTCATCTCCTTCTTGGGTTGCAGTTTGAGCACTTACTGGTTTTTGTACAGTTTTACTTGGCGTTGTCTTTTCAATTTTTGTTTTCTGTTCGACGGTAGGTGTTATTCCAACCCCTGATTTTTTCTTTTCAAGATAGGCAAACATATCATCCTTGGTCACACGACCATTGAGGCCGGTTCCTGGTATTTGATCCAATTCTTTTTGGGGTATATTTTCTTTTTCGGCTATATTTCTGACTAATGGAGAGTAAAACCGGTCACCCGAATGAGAAGTGATGTTTTGGTTGAGTGTGGATTCTGTAGTTTGTAGTATAGATGATTCAATTTTTGCAGCATCTTTTTCTATTTCTGGGCTATCACTTGTAACAGTCTCAGGTTCATTTGTTGGTTCAGAAGAAGTTGTCGTCACATTTTCAGATTCTGCTGTATCTGTTTCGATTACGGCAATAGTTTCTCCCAACTTGATGACATCATCTACTTGAAACCTTTTTTCAATAAGAATACCCGCTACTTCTGAGGGTATCTCTGTGTCCACCTTATCAGTAGCTACCTCTAAAATGCCATCGTCTAATTCCACACGATCTCCCACATTTACAAGCCAGGAAGTGAGCGTAGCTTCCTCTACGCTTTCACCCATTTTGGGGAGTTTTAATTCATATTTTGCCATTAGTAGATTTCATTTGAAATGTCTTGCAAACATACGACAAAATATGTCTTGAAAAAAGAGCCTAATTAACCGTTTTTCGGATGGTTTTTAAAGAATTTAAAACCCTGACTTAAGTCATAGTAAAAAGATATATAGGGTTGTATTTTCGTAGGGTAAATAAAGCAAGTAATTATGAGACATATAGTTTTAGGAGATGAAGCGGTGGCGCAAGGAGCTATAGATGCAGGAATTAGCGGTATATATGCCTACCCAGGTACGCCCTCTACAGAAGTTACAGAATATGTAATTCGTCAGAAAAAAGAAAAAAATCTTCCTATACACGCACATTGGACTGCTAATGAGAAAACGGCCGTAGAAGCAGCACTTGGTATGTCCTATGCCGGAAAAAGATCAATGGCCGTGATGAAACATGTGGGTTTAAATGTAGCCATGGATGCCTTTATGAACATGTCTATATCTGGTGTTAATGGTGGTTTGGTAGTTGTAGTAGCTGATGACCCTTCTATGCACTCTTCACAAAACGAACAGGATTCCAGATATTTGGCCAATTTTGCAAAAATTCCCATCATAGAACCGACCAATCAACAGGAAGCATATGATGGTGTAAGACATGCTTTTAAAGTCTCTGAAAAACAAAAATTACCGGTCATGTTACGTTTAGTGACACGCCTTGCACACTCACGTTCGTTAGTGAATTTTAATACACCTAATAAACAGAATAAATTACAGTTTCCGGAGGATATCAAACCTTTTCAATTAATTCCTGCAAGAGCAAAACCTCAATTTGAGAGTTTGGTTGCTAAACAGGCTGACTTAATTTCTTGTTCTGAAGATTCACCATTTAATCAATTGGTTTTTGGACAGGATAAATCTTTAGGTATTATTGCCAGTGGTATAGCCTATAATTATTTGATGGAAAATTATCCCAATGGCTGTCCTTATTCTGTTTTGAAGCTGAGTCAGTATCCAATACCCAGAAATTTGATAAAAATGCTTTATGATTCTAGTGAACGCATTATGGTTATTGAAGAAGGCTATCCGTTTATTGAAGAACATATTTCTAATATAATTGAAGAAAATAAAAAAGTTATTGGCAAGCTTACAGGACATCTCAATATTACCGGTGAATTAAACCCCAATTTAGTTGCCAAAGCATTGGGTATTAAAGAAAATGCTTTTGGTGAAATACCTAATTTTGTACAAGGCAGGCCACCACAGCTTTGTGATGGCTGTGGCCATTATGATACTTTTCAAGTCTTAAATGTAATTCGAAAAGATATTGGTGATTATCAAATATTTGGAGACATAGGTTGTTATGCTTTAGGTGCATTACCACCTTATAACACGGTAAGTACCTTGATTGATATGGGTGCTTCCATTACGATGGCCAAAGGCGCAGCAGATGCAGGCGTTTTTCCGGCTATTGCTTTAATTGGAGATTCTACTTTTACACATTCAGGTATGACAGGACTTTTGGATTGTATAAATGATAATACCCCGATTACTATTTTTATCAATGATAATTCAACTGTAGGGATGACCGGAGGACAAGAATCAGCTGCATTTAATCATATTGAAGATATATGTGTCGGTTTAGGCGTTGACCCGGATCATGTGAAAGTCATTACCCCTTTGGTTAAAAATCATGAAAAGAATCTTAAACTTGTTCGTGATGAACTTAAATACAGAGGGGTGTCAGTCATTATACCCAGAAGAGCTTGTGTAAGGCTTCCGGCAGATCGCAAAAAAATGATTAAGAAAGTCATGGATATTCATGAAGTATAAATGAAAATAAAAAAATCATGATAACAAATATATTATTAGCCGGTGTAGGTGGTCAAGGTATCCTTACTATAGCTGCTATTCTAGATACAGCAGCCTTAAACAACGGATTGTTTTTTAAGCAATCAGAAGTGCATGGCATGAGTCAGCGTGGTGGAGCAGTACAGTCACATGTAAGAATTAGCGATGGCAATATATATGCAGACTTAATACCTAAAGGAAAAGCAGATATTATTATAAGTATGGAGCCCATGGAAAGTTTGAGGTATTTACCTTATTTAAAAAAAGACGGTTATATTATCACCGATACGACTCCCTATTTGAATATTGATAAATACCCAAATGAGCAGGATATATACGCTGCCTTAGATGCTCGTGAAAATAGATTGTATTTTGGTGCAACGAAAATTGCAAAACAAACAGGAAATGCCAAAGCAGCAAATATAGTTTTATTAGGGGCTGCATCTTCACACATTCCTATCAAAGAAAGAGCATTGATCGCTGCCATCAAAACACTTTTCAACCCTAAAGGGGAGCGTATTGTCAATATTAATCTAAAAGCTTTTGAAGCCGGAAAAATGTATGCTAAAGAGCATAGCTTAAGCATATCGGAATAATATGATACTACATCCTCTTTTAATGAAGCCTAAAAGCATAGCTGTTGTTGGTGCTTCAGACAATATGGCTTCACCGGGTGGTAAACTTTTAAAAAATTTAATCGATCATAATTTTAAGGGCGATTTATATGCAGTAAACCCCAAAAAAAGGAATATTCAAGGGCTCAAAGCTTTTCAACAAGTTAATGACCTACCCGAAGTAGACTTGGCTATTATTGCCATAGCAGCAAAATATTGCGTTGAAACGGTACAAATATTAGCCCATAAAAAAAATACGAAAGCTTTTATAATAATTTCTGCCGGATTTAGTGAGCAAGATGAAGAAGGAGCGCAAATTGAAAGTGAAATAGTTAAAATTATTAATGAAGTAGGAGGTACACTTTTGGGGCCTAATAATATTGGATTATTAAATACGAACTATGCAGGAGTTTTTACTACTCCTATACCTAAACTAGATCCAAAAGGTGTAGATTTTATTTCTGGTTCGGGGGCAACTGCAGTTTTCATTATGGAAGCTGCTCATTCAAATGGTTTGGCTTTCAATTCTGTTTTTTCTGTCGGCAATTCAGCACAGATTGGAGTAGAAGAGGTGTTGGCGTATCTGGATGAAACTTATAATGACCAGCAGCCAAAAATCAAGTTACTTTATATTGAAAGTATTGATAAGCCAAGAAAACTTTTAAAGCATGCCATTTCTTTAAGAAAGAAAGGTTGTCGAATAGCTGCGATTAAGGCCGGAAGCTCCGAGGCTGGTAGCAGGGCAGCCTCATCCCATACCGGAGCTATTGCCAACTCGGATATAGCAGTAGATGCACTTTTTGAAAAGGCCGGTATCATCAGGTGTCATGGGCGTGTTGAATTGATTCATGTTGCAGGCTTGTTGACATACCCTCAATTGAAAGGAAAAAATATAGGGATCATCACACATGCGGGTGGACCGGCTGTTATGTTGACCGATATATTGAGTAAAAACAAATTAAATATACCAAGTATTACAAACCCAAAAGCTGAGGAATTAAAAGAATTACTTTATCCCGGCTCATCTGTTGCCAATCCTATTGATTTTTTGGCTACCGGAAATGCGGAACAATTGGAAAATATTATTGATTATTGTGACAAATATTTCGATGAGATAGATGCGATGGCGGTCATTTTTGGTAGTCCGGGCCTATTTAGAGTAGACGACGTTTATGAAGTTTTACACCAAAAAATAAATATGGCCAAAAAACCCATTTACCCCATTTTGCCTTCAGTTGTTAATGTAAAAGAGGAAATTCAGAATTTTATTGCTAAAGGGCATTTTGTATTTTTTGATGAGGTCCTATTTGGAAAAGCATTGGCGAAAGTGTATCAACAAAAACATTATGTTTTACCTAAACCTAAAATAGACCACAAACTGCGTAAAAAACTTCAAAATGTAATTACCGGAACTCAGGGCTATCTTCCACCGGAGAAAATACAGCAATTGTTTGCTTTGATGGATATTCCTTTGGTTAAGGAATGGGAATTGAGTGACAAAGAACAGATTAATGCTCATGCCAATTCCTTCACATATCCTTTGGTAATAAAAGTAGTTGGGCCTGTTCACAAAACAGATGTAGGAGGTGTCGTTCTTAATATCAAAGATGAAAGATCCTTGAGAGTATATTTTGATAAATTAATGGAAATTCCTGAAGCTAATGCAGTATTGATTCAACCTATGCTCTCTGGAATAGAATTGTTTATTGGCGTTAACAGAGAAGCTGATTTTGGCCATTTAATCGTATTCGGTATGGGAGGTACACAAGTTGAAATTATCAAGGATCTGAAAGTTGGTTTAGCTCCCCTTTCAGCTTTTGAAATAAAAGATAAAATAAAAGCGTTAAAATCTTACAAACTCTTAAAAGGTTATCGCGGCAAAGCCGGCATTGATATAGCACAATTTGAAAGATTGATTCAAAAAATTTCTGATTTGGTTAGGTATCTTCCGGAAATTGCAGAGTTGGATATTAACCCACTTATGGCTGATGAAAAAGGGATAACTGCTGTCGATGCACGGGTAAGAATAGAATAGACCTAACAGGTCTCTAATCTATAATAATTACCTCACCTTTACCATTTCTATCATGGCTTCCGATAATGTAGTCTGAGCCCTTAGGTCTTATCATGTAGTTGATATTGAGGTCTTTAAGCGCGCTCATATAAAATATTATTTTGGAAAAGGAATGTGCCGCAGCATCAAAAACTATTTCATCAATATTCTTTTCTTCACAAACATTAGCTATTTTTTGGGCGTCGTCAAATCGTGAGATAACTCTGGTTTCACAAACCGCAAAAACATGAACCTGTGCATTAGAATAATGCTTTTGAAGTTTTACCAATACTTCATTTTCACTACCTACATATAATACATTTGAAATTTTTCTTTGTTTTGATTGTGGCTTACTCAACTTAAAAAAATGAAGGATTTGCCAAACATGTATACCGGTCAAAGTTATCAAGTCAAAAAACGGATTTAACTTAAAATGTTTACGGTAGAAAATACGCATGGCTCCATAAAAATTTCTTATATAGCTAGCATCTTTTACAGTACTTTCTCCCTTATAATGAATGACTTGCACACTTGGGTAGTAATAATTTTGATAGCCTTCTTTTAATATCTTATAACTCAGGTCAATGTCTTCACCATACATAAAATAGTCGGTGTCAAAACCACCCACTTCTGTATAAATTTCTTTTTTTAAGAACATAAAAGCTCCGACCAAAATCTCTATGGATCCACTTTGGTTTTCATCCAAATGGGTAGCGTAATACTTTCCTTTTTTGGGATGAGAAACCCCAAACATTTTTTTAAAAGCAACTTTTGGGGTTGGTAGACCTCTCTTACTTTCCGGTAAAAATTTCCCACTGCCATCGATAAGTTTGGCCGTGATCATGCCTATGTTTTCATTTTTTTGATAAAAATAAAGCAACTTTTCAATCGTGTCTTCCGGTATTACCGTATCTGGATTGAGTATCAAAATATATTCACCTTTCGCTATGGCTACCCCTTGGTTATTAGCTTTAGAAAAACCTGTATTTTCTTTATTGGCAATTAATGCTACTTCAGGATAGTTTTTAGTAAGAAACTCAAGACTATTATCTGATGAATTGTTATCCACAACAATGATTTCACCATCCACCTTTTTCAATGCAGCTTGAACACTTTTTATACATAGCTCCAAAAAGTAACGAACATTATAATTAACGATGACTACGGAAACTTGCATGAAGTCTGATTAGCGTTTTAAGGATGTTTCAAAAGGAATTCTGTTGATAATACTTCTACCCAAAGTAATCTCATCGGCATATTCGAGTTCGTCGCCAACAGCAATTCCGCGAGCAATAGTGGTTATTGTTACATCTAAACCTTCCAATTGTTTAAAGATATAAAAGTTAGTCGTATCGCCTTCTATCGTAGAGCTGGTGGCAAAAATGAGCTCTTTAATTGTTTGATTTTTTACTTTTTCAACCAATGAATCAATATTGAGATTTTGAGGTCCAATACCATCTATGGGTGATATTTTACCACCTAACACATGATAATGCCCTTGAAATTGGGCCGTATTCTCTATCGCCATGACGTCCCTAATATCTTCTACTACACAGATAAGCTCAGGATCTCGTTTGGGGTTGGTACATATTTCACATAAGTCTGTATCTGAGATATTATGGCAATTTTTACAATAGTGCACATTATCTACTAAATTTACAAGTGCTTCACTGAGTTGATGGGTTTGTTTCTTGGGCTGGCCTAATAAATGTAATACCAATCGTAAAGCAGATCGTTTCCCTATTCCGGGAAGTTGCGCGATTTCGTCAACCGCTTTTTCAACCAATTTAGAGGAAAAATTCATAGCGCTAAAATACATGAATTTTTTCATCTAAGTGTTTAAATAAATACCAATAATCATCTCATGTCTCATGTCTGAAATCTCGTATCTAAAAATCTTTTTCGTTTCTTTGTGTTTTTAAAATATTTGGATGAATTCCCTGACGATACTAATACTGATCCTTGTATATTTTGCTGCCTTGTTGTTGATCTCCCGGTTGACTTCAAAAGATGATTCCAATGACACTTTTTTTAAAGCCAATCGTAATTCTACTTGGTATGTAGTAGCTTTTGGGATGATTGGTGCTTCATTATCTGGTGTTACCTTTATTTCTGTACCGGGCTGGGTAAGAGATTCACAGTTTAGTTATATGCAGATAGTTTTGGGGTATATGTTGGGTTATTTGGTAATTGCCTATGTACTTATACCGCAATATTATCGTCTACAAGTAACTTCCATATATGAATATCTATTACACAGATTCGATTCTTATACGCATAAAACAGGGGCGTTTTTCTTTTTTGTATCCCGTGTTTTGGGAGCAGCCTTTCGACTGTTTTTAGTAGCAATGGTATTACAACACTTTGTGTTTGACGCCTGGGGTGTCCCTTTTGAAGTGACTGTTGTTTTGTCCATCGTACTTATTTGGATCTACACACACAGAGGCGGTATTAAAACCATCGTATGGACAGATACATTGCAGACTTTATTTATGTTGGTAGCAGTGATTACTGCTATTGTGATTATCCTTAACCGATTGGATTGGAGCTTGTTGGACTTTTTAAAATCTCAAGAGTATGCCAACTATGCCAAAACCTTTTTTATTGATGATTTTAAAGATAAAAAGTTTGTTTGGAAAGGAATTCTCGGCGGGATGTTTATCGCATTGAGTATGACTGGTTTAGACCAGGATATGATGCAGAAAAACCTGACTTGTAAGAATGCCAAAGAAGCCCAATGGAATGTCATTTCACTTGGGGGAGTTTTGATCTTTGTAAACTTTATCTTTTTGAGTTTAGGTGCTTTGTTGTTCATCTATGCAACTAAAAATGGCATTAGCGTACCGATGGAAAATGGAGTTGAAAAAACAGATCTTTTATTTCCCGAAATAGCCATCAATGGTGGGTTAGGGGTTGGCTTGGGCATGGTATTTATTTTAGGTTTAATAGCAGCTGCCTATTCCAGTGCCGATAGCGCATTGACTTCTTTGACTACTTCATTTTGTGTGGATTTTTTGGAGTGTAACACAATGGAACAGGAAAAGCAAAAAAAACTTCGAAAACGCGTACATATTGGAGTTTCAGTAGCTTTGATCCTGGTCATTATTTTCTTTAGATATGTTTTAAAAGAAAATGTCATCAGTAGTTTGTTGCAGGTAGCATCTTATACATATGGCCCTTTATTGGGTATATTTGCTTTTGGCATTTTTACCAAAATTAAAGTAAAAGGTAAGTATGTCTGGTTGGTTTCTTTGATTTCAGTGGTGATGTCTTATTTGCTTAATGCTTATGCAAGAGTTTGGTTTTCAGGTTATCAATTTGGCTATGAATTATTAATTTTTAATGGATTATTTACATTTGTAGGGCTTTTGTTAATACGTAAAAGATGAGCAAAAAATTTCAACAAGATCTGAGTGATCACCGGAAAGTATATCAAAAAAAACAATTGTTAGCATCGGAAGTTTCAGATAATCCGATGGAAGTTTTTCGGGATTGGTACTTAGAAGCAGAGGAACATATTTCGGGAGAAGCCAATGCATTTACTTTAGCTACGACAGGAACTGACTTGAAAGTTTCCTCAAGGGTTGTATTGTTAAAAAAATATACCTGGGAAGGATTTATTTTTTACACGAATTATCAAAGTCAAAAAGGACAGGATATAGCTCAAAATCCGCAGGTATCTGCTTCGTTTTTTTGGCCCGAGATGGAAAGGCAAATTATCATCAAAGGAAAAGCTGTAATGATTGCACCCAACTTATCGGATGGTTATTTTGAAAGTCGTCCTCGAGGAAGTAGATTAGGGGCTATTGCTTCCGACCAGAGTAAACCAATAGCATCACGAGAGGCTTTAGACGAAAAACTAAAAGACTTAGAAAATGCTTATATAGGAAAAGAAATTCCACGCCCGGATTATTGGGGTGGTTACATGATAAAACCTTCAGAAATAGAGTTCTGGCAGGGGCGTCCCAACCGCATGCATGACCGCTTGAGATATACTTTGCAAGCCGATTATTCCTGGTTGTTGGAACGTTTGCAGCCTTGAAAAACTTGTTTTATTATGAAAACTTTATAGTCATTTAAAGTATTTCATATAATGACAACTTGATATTTTCTTATTTTTGTCGGTATCCAATTTTGGAAATACTTTTTATGAAACTGTATCAAAACTATCTTCTCGGACTTTTATC
>JANTFO010000057.1 GCA_024763365.1 Flavobacteriaceae bacterium | reverse complement strand
TTGGTGTCATCTACGATGAGGTTTCGTTTTACTTCAAGAGCATTGTCTACAGGTTTTGCTTCTAAAAATGCTTCCAGATACATGCCCTCTCTTAAATCCCGATCTCTTAATTCGATATAAACAGCAATCGTTTGAGAATTCATGTCCACTTTAGGATTAATGCGCTTTACAACTCCTGTCCAGCTTTTAGAGTGATCTAAGTTGTAAAGTAGAACTTCTTTTCCTTTTTGTAAGATGTTTAAGTAATCAGCATTGACGGTAACTTTCAGTTCATATACCTGATTGCTGATAAACTCTCCTAGTTTTTGCCCCTGTCTGATCAACATTCCGGGATTGACCGCCGTTTCAGACAAATAACCAGAAAAGGGAGCTGCAATTCTGAATTTTGACAAGCGGACTTCAGCATTCTTTACGTTGTAATAAACATTTACAATATTACGTCCCGTAATAAAATATTTCTCCTGATCGTTTGAAAAATCCGGCAAAGTAGGTATTGTTTTTTTGATGTCAATTTGTTTCAAATAATTATACCATTTAGGATAAACATCCGGAAAGTCCAATTGTAGGTCGGGCATAATCGCTGTTAAGGCACTATAGAAATTACTTCGTAAAGCTAATAAGTTGGCCTGGTGTTCATCACTGTTGATGCGTAATATAGTTTCGCCTTTAGCAAAATAAATACCGGGTTTGAATTCCTTATTTACTTCTTCTAAAACACCTTGTACCTCTGTATAAAGATCGATCTTTTGCTTGGCATAAATAGTTCCTCCACTTTTGATCTCTATGGAAATAGTTTTATTTTGTACCGTATCAATCTCCACAAAAGTTTTATTTCTGACCTGTTTTTGCTTTTGTTTTTTGGGTCTGTTAGCTACTTTATTGCCAATAAATAGTGCAGCTGCTATTAAAAATATAGCCACTATAATACTAAGGTATTTTCTCATATCAGGAAATAATTAAAGACGAAATAAGACATGGGTCTTATTTCAATAATAAGAAACAAAAGTAATTATTTTCGGATGTAAAACACAGATACGAATAATAAAGAATTCCAATCAACAGATACTTTTTAATAATAGTTTGAATTTTAATAATTTTACCATCTAAAACATTATTTATGTCTTTCAAAGAAGCTATTTTGCAAGGTATTCCTACAGAGTTACCTCCGGTAAAACAATATGATCCTCTAATCAACCACACACCAAAGCGTAAAGAAATTCTAACGGCAAAAGAAAAAAAGCTCGCCCTTAAAAATGCCCTACGATATTTTAAGCCGGAACATCATGCAGTATTAGCTCCTGAGTTTTTGGAAGAATTGAACACCTACGGTAGAATTTATATGTACCGTTTTCGCCCTGATTATAAAATGTATGCACGTCCCATAGAAGAGTATCCGGGCAAATGTACACAGGCCAAAGCCATTATGTTAATGATACAAAACAACCTGGATAAGCGTGTGGCTCAACATCCATATGAATTGATCACTTATGGTGGAAATGGTGCTGTATTTCAAAATTGGGCTCAGTATTTACTCACTATGCGGTATTTAGCAGAAATGACATGTGAACAAACACTTGTGATGTATTCAGGACATCCCATGGGTTTATTTCCTTCACACAAAGATGCACCGCGCGTAGTCGTAACCAATGGTATGATGATCCCTAATTATTCCCAACCAGATGATTGGGAAAAATTCAATGCCTTAGGTGTCACCCAATATGGGCAGATGACAGCAGGTAGCTATATGTATATTGGTCCTCAGGGAATCGTCCATGGAACGACAATTACCCTAATGAATGCCATGCGGTTACAAGGGCAGGGGGATGGGATTCTATTCGTCACCTCGGGCTTAGGCGGTATGAGTGGTGCGCAACCTAAAGCTGGAAATATTGCCGGTTGTATTACAGTTTGTGCTGAAATTAATCCAAAAGCTGTCCATACCAGACATTCGCAAGGCTGGGTAGACGAAGTCATTACAGATATTGAATATTTGGCAGTAAGGGTTAAAAAAGCCAAAGAAGCTAAAGAAGTGGTCTCTATCGCTTATCAAGGAAATATCGTGGATGTTTGGGAAAATTTTGAGCAAAAAGGCATTAAAATTGACATAGGCAGTGACCAAACTTCTCTGCATAATCCTTGGGCTGGAGGTTATTATCCCGCTGGCTTGGATTTTGAAGAAGCTAAGCAAATGATGGCTAATGATCCTAAATCTTTCAAAGCAAAAGTACAAGCATCTCTACGCCGGCAAGCAGATGCCATCAACAAACATACAGCTAAAGGCACCTATTTCTTTGATTATGGTAATGCATTCTTGTTGGAAGCTTCGCGTGCCGGAGCTGATATTTTAGCGGATACCCCCAGTGGTTTCAAATACCCAAGTTATGTGGAAGACATCATGGGGCCCCTTTGTTTTGACTATGGATTTGGGCCATTTAGATGGGTTTGTACTAGTGGTGATCCTGAAGATCTGTTAAAAACCGACCAAATAGCCACTGAAGTACTAGAAGAATTAGCGGCAAAAGCCCCCGGTGAAATCTCTCAACAAATGCGGGATAACATCCAATGGATCAAAGGAGCACAGGAAAATAAATTGGTCGTGGGTTCACAAGCTCGAATTCTATATGCCGATGCTTGGGGTCGTATAGAGATCGCCAAAGCTTTTAATAAAGCCATAGCTCAAGGCATCATTTCGGCACCCATAGTGCTTGGTCGTGACCACCACGATGTGTCCGGAACGGATTCTCCTTATAGGGAAACTTCCAATATTTACGACGGTTCCCGTTTTACAGCAGATATGGCTATTCAAAATGTAATCGGAGATAGTTTTAGAGGGGCTACCTGGGTGTCTATTCACAATGGTGGTGGTGTAGGTTGGGGAGAAGTGATCAATGGTGGTTTTGGCATGTTACTGGACGGTAGCGAAGACGCCGATCGCAGACTACAATCCATGCTTTACTGGGATGTCAATAATGGTATTGCCCGCCGTAGTTGGGCAAGAAATAAAGGTGCTGTGTTTAGTATCAAACGGGCCATGCAAACTAATCCAGATCTAAAAGTTACTCTTCCACAACTCGTAGATGAAACTATTTTTAACAAATTAGATATATAAACGGAATAATTTTTGTGTTAACTTAGCATATCTTAACACTAATTTTCTATACGATGAAGTCTCTATATTTCGGATTTATTGCCGGTATATTAATCCTGTCTAACGCTTGTAGCAGTATCAATATAACCACAGATTACGACACTAATACAAACTTTGAACAATATAAAACCTTTGCTTTTTATCGTCCGGGGATTGATAAAGCTACTATTTCTGATTTAGATAAAAAAAGAATTCTTAAAGCCATTACTGCGGAATTAAAAAACAAAGGCATGCAAAAATCAGAAACCCCTGATGTGTTGATCAGTATTTTTACCAAAGCACGTGAAAAGGTGAATATATACCAAAATCCTTGGTATCCTTCTTATTATTACCCATACCACAGGCAGCATGTTTCTAAATATACAGAAGGCACTTTATTTATCGACCTTATTGACAAAGAAGGTAAAAAATTGATCTGGCAAGGCATCGGAAAAGGCTTTTTGAGCAAATCATCTAAGCCTGAAAAACGGGAAGCTAATATTCAGAAGTTTGTGCAGGAAATCCTGGATGAGTATCCGCCGGAATAAGGTTATATGAATCAATACAAAACTTGGGAGTTTCTTAACGAAGTTTTTATTGGAAAATATTTATCATTTCACACATTGATAGATAAAGAAGTGTTTGTATTTCATATAAATGCCGGAAATAAGAATGAGTTTTACGAGATTTTCATACACACAAAATGGATAATAACGCACCGCGGAGATACCTTGTTTTCTTCTTCACAGCATTCTAAAACGCTAAAAACGGATATCATTTTATTTTTTGATAATGATGAATTAAAAGTAAGTAGTATTTCAATTGATGAGCATTTTGGCTTAAAATTAGTTTTAGGTAAGTTTACCTCTTTTGAAATTCCGGTTTTTCAAGAAACTCACCCCAAAGACTTTGCAAAATGGGTTCAGGTTAATCCTATATGGGGGGTTAAAAAAAATGGAGAAATTGTTGCCCGTTCTCTTGAATTTAACTAAAAAGACCACCTAAACAATTGTCTAGACGGCCTTTCAGAATTTAAATTTTTATGAATATTTATTTGTACAACTTCTCGTAATAATCTTTTGCCATTCTGTTACTTGAAAAGGCAGGGATCACATCGTCCATGGCGTTAAACACGATGTTTTGCCATTTTCGAGTATGCTTATAATAGGTTGGAATTACTTTTTTCTCTAAAACTTCATAAAGATTGTCTGCGTCCATTTTATCCTGCTCCATAACGGGTAGGTTATGATCCAGTTCGGGTAACATAAAGGCGTTTTCTTCATCTTTTTCAAATTCGGGCATCCAACCGTCATTGATGGAAACATTGACAGATCCGTTCATAGCAGCTGTCATACCACTGGTTCCGGAAGCTTCGCGGGTAATTCTTGGCGTATTTAACCATACATCAGATCCCTTTTTAAGCATCATAGACAAGTCCATTTCATATCCGTTTAAGACCGCCAGGTTAGCTTTGTCTTTGGTATAATTGACCAAATAATTAAAAATCTCAATACCGATAAAATCATGTGGATAAGGTTTTCCTGCCCAGATGATCTGTACAGGTTTATCTGCCTCATTAATCATCTTTTCAAAACGTTTGATATCGTGCAATAATAAGTCTGCTCTTTTATATCCGGCAAACCTACGTGCCCAAACCATGGTCAACACCTTAGGGTCAAATATTTTTCCGGTTTGGTTTAAAACTTCTTCAAAAAGCTCCTTTTTTAATGCTATTTTTCGCTCTTTAAAAGCTTTTCCGCTTCTCTTTTTCCAGGCGTTTGCGAGTTCCTCATCTTGCCAAAATTTTTGATTTTGCGCATTGGTAATCGGGATGATCTTGCTAATGCCTGAAAAATCTTTCCACATCTCATTGGAAACCACAGCATGTAACTTAGAAACCGCATTGGAAATTTTAGCCATACGCAAAGCAGAAACCGTATAATTGATTTGATCTTGATCTACTATTTCTTTCATCAAAGCATTTTCTGTAAGGGTTTTACCAAAAAACCCACAACGGTTTAAGTGCATGGCATTACGAGAAGTATTGCCTGCTTTTTCGGGCGTATGTGTGGTAAACACACGGTGTGCTTTACCCACTTTTTGATCTTTTAAATAATAAAAAGCCGGCAGGGCGTGTCCTTCGTTTAAGTGATAAATATCTGCACCGCCCAAGGCTTCTACAACTTTGGATCCACCTATACCCAATACGATACTTTGAGAAACTCTCGTGAGTTCATTCGCATCATACAGATAATTGGTAACCGTTCTTGTCAAATGATCGTTTTCGGGAATATCTGTAGTCAATAAATAGACGGGTACTGTTCCAAAAATTTCAGGTTTTAATACATAAGCCTTCACTTTAACGTTTGGGTTATCATGTAATTGAACGTTAACAACAATACCTGTGTCTTCCAGAAAATTATAATTTTTTTCGATAAAATCTACACGCAATGTCTGGTCGTCATTTCGCCCTTGGTCATAATAACCATATTTCCAGAGCATGCCAATCCCGATCATGTTTTGCTTGAGCTCAAAGGCCGAACGCATATGCGATCCGGCTAAATATCCCAAACCACCGGAATATATTTTTAAAGCCTCGTCAATACCAAATTCCATACTGAAATAAGCCACTTTTTTTTGGTAAGCTTTGGCAGGTTTATATGGGTGATACCATTTACTATAATTACTTTCCATGTATAATTCTGTTTAAATGTTTTTCTAAGCCGGCAAATTTAACAATATTCACCTATAAAAAATGTTAGGTTTTAAATTATTTGAAATATAAAACACTGTTTATCAATAAATAAGAGATACTCAAACGTTTTCTTAATTTTTTAGGAATTTTATAAAAAAGTCATCTGATGACTGAAAATTTTGATTAAGTGGGCTTTGTCATTATTGCTGAGCAAATACTCAGCCACCTAAATTTATTACCAACTCACACCCGCGCCACCTCCTCCAGATGAACCGCCCCCAAAGCTGGAACCGCCCCCAAAGCTGGAACCCCCTCCGGATGAACCGCCAAAGCTACTACCACTACTACTGGAACTGGTTACTTTGGGTATGATAACTGTTTTCACCTTGTGGTAATAACAATTTTTACATTCATAGGTTTCTTCTCTAAGTCCGGTACTACTTTTAGTAGCTGTTTTTATGATTCTGCTATGGGCCCTGTAATAGGTTTTATAGGAACATTTAGGACATTTGCTATATTTGGAAAAAGGCTTGGCATAACGTAATACCAAAACATCCTTCAAATCTTCGGTTGCCCATACATCATAATCCACCGATTTTATATTTTCTTCGACCAATTGGCCTTTTTTCAAAAATTCATCATCGGCTAATTCGTTTTTCTTAAACATCATAGCTCCCGTTTTACTGCTGTATCTGGGATGGTTTCGGTATTTTTTTAACCTGCTTCTAACCAATAAAACCCGGATTAAGATAAAAGGTAAGGGAAATAGGATCATATAAATCCAATGATTCATTTTTAATAAATCCTGAAACTTATCGTAGAAATCATCTTTAGTTTGGTCAATTTTTCTGAGTTTAGAAAAATAGAAATAAAGCACACCAATTATAATCAACAGATAAATATAAAGAGGCGCTAAAGCTTCGTGAATACTACTGCCGGAAAAGGCTATTCCAGCGCCATCATCATATATTTCTTCTATAGCTTCTGGGTTTTCCAAAATCTGTTTGATACGAGAAACTGCCGCTATCAAACCGGTTCCATATTGCCCTTGCTGAAAGTGCGGTACGATCTCTTGTGAAGCGATGCGATAACAGAGGGCGTCCGTTAAAATAGGCTCTAAACCATAACCGGTTTCCAATTCTGTTCTTCGTTGGTCCATCACCGTTAGGATGAGTAGACCATTGTCTTTGGTGGCCTGGCCTATACCCCATTCTTTAAATAGATCTACTGCAAACATTTTGGGCACTTCTTCTCCAATACTGGGCAGCATCACAACGGCTATTTGTGCAGTTGTTTGCACTTCTAAATTGTTGATGATTGTATTGAGTTTGGCTATTTCTTCCGAAGTAAGGTAATTAGCCGGGTCAGATACCCAACCGCCGTCTATGTTTTTTGGGTTGGGGACGTCTTTTAAAGTATAGACTTCTTGTCCCCAAAAAAATGAGGAAAACATGACGAGGAAAACAAAAAAGATTGGGCGATGGATTTTCATACGTTTTGATTATATACTCAACTTTCGCAAGTTACATAATGTCTTGATATAATGTTATATAAAATGGTGAATTAGATATTTCCACTGACATTCAATAAGTTATAACTCTTAAATATGTTTATTAGTTCTTTGTGTCTTCCCCGCCTTGCCGTCGAGGTAGGTTTGAGAAACTCTGTGCAATAGCTTCTTTTTAACTATTACACAAAAAGCACAAAGAAGACACTAAGTTTCTCAAAGTATTTAGATAATTCATTGATTGTAAATGATATATATAATTAAATAAAAACCTGCGAAATATAAATTATATATTAGCTGATGCATATTGCAAACGTTTCAAAGTAGCTTCCTTTCCGATCATCTCCATAATATCAAAAACATGAGGTCCTTGCATACTACCCACTAAAGACAAACGTAAAGGCATTAAAACTCGTCCAAAGCCTAATTCCTGGGATTGTATCCATGCTTTGACATTTTCCTCTAAAATTGAACTTGTAAAATCGGTTTGCTCTTGTAAGAAAATCAATAAATTACTGACGATCTCTGTTGTGTCTTCTTTCCATGCTTTTTTAACAGCTTTTTCATCGAAAGTATCCGGAGCTTTAAAGAAATAAGAGCCGAGTTCCCAAAAATCAGCTACAAAAATGGCTCGCTCTTGTAATAAGCCAATTACTTTTGAAACATAAGCTGTTTCAAAAATTTTGTCTGTTTTTTCTTTCAAGATCGGTAAAAAGGCTTGAGTTAACTCTTCCAAAGATTGTTTCTGCATATATTGATGCTGAAACCATTTGGTTTTTTCAATATCGAATTTTGCTCCGCTCTTACTTACATTTTCCAAATCGAAGGCGGCTATTAAGTCTTCCAAACCCATCACTTCTCGTTCATCTCCGGGATTCCATCCCAACAAAGCCAGCATATTGACAAATGCTTCCGGAAAGTAGCCGGCTTCACGGTAGCCTTGTGAGGTCTCTCCTGTTTTTTCATCAGTATAGTTAAGCGGAAAAACCGGAAAACCCAATTGGTCACCATCTCTTTTACTCAATTTTCCCTTGCCAACCGGTTTTAAAATCAAAGGTAAGTGTGCAAATTTAGGTGCTTCCCAATTAAAAGCCTCGTACAATAAGTGGTGTAAAGCCAAAGACGGCAACCATTCTTCCCCACGTATTACGTGTGATATTTCCATCAAGTGATCATCGACAATGTTGGCAAGGTGATAGGTAGGCATCCCATCTGATTTAAAGAGGACTTTGTCATCCAGTGTATGGGTATCTATTCGCATCTCACCCCTGATAAGGTCATAGAGTTCTAAGGTATCGTTTAAGGGGGTTTTAAAACGAATGACATAAGCTTCACCTGCCTCTAATTTTTGTTTTACTATATTTTCATCAAGAGATAGTGAATTGTTCAACTTTTCCCGGTTATGCCAATTATAGATAAAAGTTTTACCCGCTTCTTGATATTCATTTCTATATCGGTCTAAGTCTTCTGAAGTATCAAAAGCGTAGTAAGCCTTGTCTTTATCTATCAATTCCTGTGCGTATTGTCGATAAAGCTCTTTGCGTTCGCTTTGCCTGTAGGGGCCTAGCATTTCATTTTTTCCGGGACCTTCATCAAAAGGAATGCCTGCCCAGTTCAGGGAATCAATAATGTACTGTTCGGCTTTAGGTACATATCTTTTTTGATCGGTATCTTCGATACGTAAAATAAAGGTACCGTTATTTTTTTTGGCAAAAAGATAGTTATACAAGGCGGTACGAACACCGCCAATATGAAGCGGACCAGTGGGGCTAGGTGCAAAACGAACACGGGTTTTTTGAGACATGTGTTAAAATTTTGTACAAAGGTAAGATATCTCAACTTTTTTTTAACTAATCACATCAATTCATAATTACAAAGGATTCCTATCTTTGTTTTTTTTAGAAAAATGAATGGATACCGTCAAATAGAACTTAAGCTACAGGCTTTTATCAGGAAGTACTACCTCAATGAACTCATTAAAGGGAGTATACTTTTTGTGTCTTTTGGCTTATTGTATTTTTTATTTACGCTCTTTTTGGAGGATTTGTTATGGTTAAAACCCATCGCCCGGACTATCTTATTTTGGGTTTTTATCCTGGTAGAATTCTTTTTGCTTTACCGTTATATTTTTATTCCCCTATTTAAAATTTTAGGCATTTCCAAAGGAATTTCTCAGGATGAAGCCTCGCAAATTATAGGTAAACATTTTAAGGAAGTAGATGATAAGTTGCTCAATATGTTGCAACTGCATGAATCACCTAACGAAACAGAATTGTTGCTGGCCAGTATAGCCCAAAAAGCGGCGTCCTTAAGCCCGGTACCTTTTCAAAAAGCAGTGCGTTTTTCTACCAACAAAAAGTATCTAAAATATTTGATCATCCCTATTCTTATCCTGCTTTTTACCTTTGTTTCCGGGCATATGCCCAATTTAGAAAAAAGTTATGTACGTGTAGTCAACCATCAAAAAGAATATATCCCACCGGCTCCTTTCACTTTTAAAATCCTCAATAATAAGTTAGCAGTTATAGAAGGAGAATCTCTCGAATTGGATATATTGGTTGAAGGAGACATACTTCCTGATGAAGCTAAAATCTATATCAACGATCAGGCTTATTTTCTCAATAGCAAAGCTAATGGGCTATTTAGTTATCAGTTAGACTACTTGACGCAAGATGTTGTTTTTTTTCTGCAAGCCAATAATGTTACTTCACAAAAATTCAATATCCGCGTCATTCCAACCCCAAAAATCCAGGAAATATCTTTACAACTCCATTACCCCCGCTATCTCAATAAAAAAAATGAAAATATTTCCAATACGGGGAATGTCATTGTACCTACAGGAACCAATATCAAGTGGCATGTAAAAACCAAGCAAGCAGATGCTTTAAGCTGGTCTAATGAACAAGAAATCTTTGATTTTAACAAAAATAATCAGGATTTTACTTTTTCGAAAAGTATTGTCAAAAATACAGCCTATCAATTAGCTGCTTCCAATAAAGAACTTAAAGATTACGAAAAATTGTCTTTTAACATAGAGGTCATTCCAGATGAATACCCCAAAATGAATATCAAATCAGATATAGACAGCTTGAGTGGTGGAGAAGCACAATTTATCGGTCGCTTAAGTGATGATTATGGATTGACAAAACTGCAATTGGTCTACTACCCTATTCCAAATCCTGAGTCTAAAACTTTTTATTCTTTGGATATTCCGCAAACTAACCAGACCGATTTTTATTATATCTATCCACAAAATATTGACTTAAAAAAAGGAGTTGATTATGAATTTTATTTTGAGGTTTTTGATAACGATAGGGTTAGTGGTCCAAAATCGGTAAAAAGTAAAAAATATACCTATCACAAAAATACGGATGTAGAAGCTCAGGAAGACGCGCTGGAAGAACAAAAACAGAATTTGGAAGATCTTCAAAAATCACTGGAAAGGGAGACACAAAACTTGGAATCCTTGGAAAAAATCAAGGAAGCGCTGCAAAACAAACCCGAGCTGGAGTTTAATGACGCCAAAAAAATAGAGCAATTCATCAAGCGCCAAGAAGAATACCAAAAAATGATGGAGCGTCAAACAGAAGAATTACAGCGTAATATTCAGAAACAACCCGAGACCAAAAATCAATCTTTGGAAGAAAAAAAGGAGGCACTCAAAGAGCGTATTCAGGAAACCAAAGACATGGCCAAAAAAGATAAGTTGCTGGAAGAAATTGAAAAAATGTTGGAAAAAATGGATAAAGAGGAGCTATTGGACAAAATGAAAAAGATGAGTACCAACAACCAGCAAAAAGAAAAAAGTCTGGAGCAACTTTTGGAATTGACCAAGCGTTTTTATGTGGAACAAAAAATGCAGCAAATCAATGATAAATTAATTGAATTGGCTAAAAAACAAGAATCTTTGAGTGAATCTCCTGAAAATTCTACTGAAAAGCAGAAAGAACTCAATAAAGATTTTGATGATATCCAACAAGAAATGGAGGACTTACTGAAAGAAAATGAGTCTTTGAAAGAACCTATGGATATCGACGGACAAAAACCGGAAAGGCAAAACATAGAGCAAGATCAACAGGAAGCTACTGAACAATTACAACAGCAGAATAAACCAAGTGCTTCCAAAAAGCAAAAATCAGCAGCTAAAAAAATGCAACAAATGGCTCAGATGATGCAAATGAATATGTCAAGTATGTCCATGGAAGGCATTGAAGAAGACATTGAGCTTTTGAGAAATATCATCGAAAATTTACTCGTTTTTTCATTTAAACAAGAGAATTTGGCTTTAAAAACCAATCAGTACGAGGAAAACCATCCGGAATATGCTAAAAACCTAAAAGAACAATTCCGTTTAAAATCTTATTTTGAACATATTGATGATAGCCTATATGTGCTATCAATGCGACAAGTTAAACTGACTAAACAAATAGATTCCTATTTAGCAAATGCGCATTATTATTTAGATGAAAGCCTTACTAATTTAAGTGAAATAAATACCCAAAAAGCACATTCTGACCAACGTTTTGTGATGACAGCAGCCAATGATCTCGCGGTGCTATTATCAAACTTGCTTAACAATATGATGTCTTCCATGAGCATGGGTTCGGGTAGCGGAAGTCAAAGTATGCCTTTTAGCCTCCCCGATATAATTCAACAACAACAAGGTAACATGGAAAAGGCAAAAGAGTGTATGGGAAAAAAGAAAGGCGAAAAAGAAGGAGGTGAGCAAAGTGGAAAACAACAGGGTGGCCAGGAAGGTCAGGAAGGTGGCCAAAAAGAAAAAGAAGGGGAAAGTGGCCAAAAAGGTGAAAAAGAAGGTTTGTCTGAAGGGGAATTGTACGAGATCTACAAAGAACAAGCAAAATTGAGACAAGCCCTTGAATATCAATTAGATGACTTATATAAACAAGGCTTAAAAGGCCAGGGTGATCAGGTTAAAAAACAAATGGAGGAGCTCGAAATGATCTTGTTGGAAAAAGGCATCACACAAGAAATCTTAGAACGTATGCAAGAATTAGAATATGAATTATTGAAATTGGATAATGCAGCCCGTAAACAAGGTATGGAACAAAAAAGGGAATCAAAGACCAATACTGAAATATTTCCGAGATTAAGCCCTAAACAACTGGAATTCAAAAATAAATATCAGAACCAGGATGAAATATTAAACCGTGAAGTATTACCTTTGCGCCCGGTTTACAGAAAAAAAGTACAGGAATATTTTAAACAAG
>JANTFO010000056.1 GCA_024763365.1 Flavobacteriaceae bacterium | reverse complement strand
AAGTTGTCCACCAGAGCCTTGAAAAATATTAACAAGAAAGGTATTAGTGCTGTATTGAAAGAAGCAAGAGCACAAGGATATTATAAATAGACAATATCATGGCAAGTAAATCAAAAGGAAACAGAGTACAAGTCATACTCGAATGTACAGAGCACAAGAATTCCGGCAAACCCGGAACTTCTCGTTACATCACGACCAAGAATAAGAAAAATACACCGGGTAGAATGGAGATCAAAAAATTCAATCCTATCCTTAACAAAATGACCCTTCATAAAGAAATCAAGTAGTCATGGCAAAGAAATCAGTAGCAACATTACAGACAGGTTCGAAAAGATTGACCAAAGCCATTAAAATGGTCCGTTCACCTAAAACCGGTGCCTATACTTTTGTAGAACGCATCATGGATCCCGATAACGTAAATGAGTGGTTGAAAAAACACTAATCACTTTATAAAACTTTATATATAAAGCTGCTTTCTTATGGAAAGTGGCTTTTTTTATTATACTAAAATGTTTTGATAATTCCGATTTAGAAATAAGAATTATTTTTCTTTTTGTGATAAAGAAATTCTAATGAATGCCTTTGTATTGTTTATAATTTATTTTGAAACAAAAAGGAAAATAAAATTGTTTATATTTGAAATTATCAAAACATTTTAGTATATATTCGCATTCATCAAATGAAGCCTATGAGTGTTTTTAAAAAGATATTTTCAAAAGATAAAAAAGAACGCCTGGATAAAGGCTTGGAAAAGACTAAGACTTCTTTCTTTTCTAAGTTTTCTAAAGCCATTGTCGGTAAATCTAAAGTGGATGATGAAGTTTTGGATAACTTAGAAGAAGTCCTCATTTCCTCTGATGTAGGGGTGCAAACTACCTTAAAAATTATTGATAGAATAGAGGAAAGAGTAGCCAAAGACAAATACTTAGGTACCCAGGAATTGCAGGAGATCTTACAAGATGAAATTGCCGGGCTTTTGGCGGAGACTTCTACGAATGATATGATAGATTATAGTTTGCCCGAAAGCAAAAAACCTTATGTGATTATGGTGGTAGGGGTCAATGGAGTGGGTAAAACGACTACCATCGGTAAGTTAGCCTATCATTTTAAAAAGGCCGGAAAAAAAGTGGTCTTAGGCGCTGCCGATACTTTTAGGGCAGCTGCTATAGACCAATTGCAAATTTGGGCTGATAGGGTAGCAGTCCCCATTGTCAAACAAAAAATGGGTAGTGATCCTGCCAGTGTGGCTTATGATACCTTACAATCTGCAGTGGCACAGGATGCCGATGTGGTTTTGGTGGATACTGCAGGACGTTTACACAATAAAGTCAACCTTATGAACGAGCTGACCAAGATCAAAAATGTAATGCAAAAAGTAGTACCAGATGCCCCACATGAAGTTTTATTGATCCTCGATGGTTCCACGGGACAAAATGCCTTTGAACAAGCCAGTCAGTTTACGAAAGCTACGGAGGTAAATTCCTTGGCTATCACTAAGTTGGATGGTACGGCTAAAGGAGGTGTGGTGATTGGTATTTCAGACCAGTTTCAAATTCCCGTTAAGTACATTGGCGTCGGTGAACAGATGGAAGACCTACAAGTCTTTAATAAAAATGAGTTTGTTGATTCGTTTTTTAAGTAAAGAAATATTATACTAACTATAAATTAATCACTATGTATGCAATTAAAAAAAGAATAGGAATTGTATTTGCCTTTTTATTCGTTATTATTTCAGTTTCTGCTCAAAAGACTGAAGCTATAGTAACTTACGAAATGGCTTCGCAAGATTCTACAACTCAAGCTATGTTTGATATGATGGGTGGGTTTAAGATTATCATGATGTATAAAGATAAACGAGTTCGGGTAGATATGGATATGATGGGTATGACAACTAAAACCATTATAGATAATGCAAAGGGATCGGGACTCTTACTTACGAGCGCTATGGGAAATAATACTGCTTATGTTTTAGATGAAAAGTATATTGAAAATGAAAGAGCAAAAGAAGTTCCTGCGAATAAAGTAACCCTAACTAAAGAAACCAAAAAGATTGCTGGATATAAATGTAAAAAAGCGCTTGTTTCAAATGATAATCAAAAACTAGTTGTGTATTATACGGACAAGATTCAACCTAAAGCCAATATAGGAGATTATGCTTATGAAGGTATCAAAGGATTGGTTTTAGCAGTCACAACAACTGTCAATACTGATGATCTCAATACAGTAATGACTATGACAGCTACAGAGGTCAATACTGATAAAATTGACGACAGTGAATTTAATATGGATGTACCTGAAGGATATGAAATCAAGCCAGTTGAAGAGTTGAAAAACTAAAGGCTTGCTCAAAACATATGAATCGTATTTAACCAGCAGCGCGTAGTTATAAACTACGCGCTGCAACGTTTAGCACTTTATATAAAAATTTAAGCATAAAAGTAGGGCCATAGCCGCAGGCTTTACGGAGTGATTAATGCCCAATTAAAACTTCATATAGCAGCTGGTACGAGTAGGAATTGATAATCTATAGGTCTTTAATAAAACTGAATCTACAGATTTGTGTTTTAAATTCTAATAAGTTCAACCGGGTTGATGTTATCGGACGATTTCTATTGTAATATCTAATCAATGTAATCCTCAATCGGGTTACAACTGCAAACTAAATGCCGATCACCATAGGCTTCATCCACCCTTCTTACAAAGGGCCAAAATTTATTCTCCCGGATATATTCCATTGGAAAAACCGCTTCTTCTCTGGAATAAGGGTAAGACCAATTAGTTTTTACAATCATTTCTTGTGTATGCGGGGCATTTTTTAGAATAGAATTACCTGTCTCGTGTTCTTGAGCCATGATCTCTTTTTTAATTTGAGATAAGGCAGCTGCAAAAGTATCCAACTCTTTTTTATTTTCACTTTCGGTAGGTTCTACCATTAAAGTACCATGAACGGGGAAGGAAACTGTTGGCGCATGGAAACCATAATCCATCAATCTTTTGGCAACATCAACTACTTCAATACCGCGGTTTTTAAATTCCCTGAAATCAACGATCATTTCATGACCTACAAAACCTTTTTCACCTGTATAAAGAATGTTGTAATCCTTACTTAATATGGATTTGAGGTAATTGGCATTTAAAATGGCTATTTCCGTACTGCGTTTAAGGCCTTCTGCCCCTAACATTTTAATATAGGCATAGGAAATGATAGTCACCAACGCAGAACCGTAAGGCGCTGATGATATGGCGGTTATGGCTTTTTCACCACCGGTTTTCACTAAAGGATTACCGGGTAAAAAAGGCGCTAAGTCTTTGGTACAACAAATAGGGCCTACACCCGGGCCACCACCACCATGGGGAATGGCAAAGGTCTTGTGTAGATTGAGATGGCAAACATCCGCACCGATCAAAGCCGGATTGGTCAAACCTACCTGTGCATTCATATTGGCGCCATCCATATATACCAGTCCGCCATTATCGTGAATAATTTGGGTAATTTCTTTGACGCTTGCCTCAAAAACACCATGGGTCGATGGATAAGTGATCATCATCGCAGCCAAAGTATCTTTGTGTGCTGTTGCTTTTTTCTTAAGATCTTCCACATCAATATTACCTTCTCCAGTGGTATTCACTACTAAAACATCATAACCTGCCATTACAGCTGAAGCCGGATTGGTGCCATGGGCCGAAGCAGGAATTAACACAACCGAACGATCACTTTGCCCAATAGATTCCAGATAGGCACGTATCACCATCAAACCGGCATATTCACCTTGTGCTCCTGAATTGGGCTGTAAGGAAGTAGCGGCAAAACCGGTTATTTCATTTAAAGCTTCTGCCAAACCAATAAGCGCTATTTCATAACCTTTGGCTTGATCTTTAGGAGCAAAAGGATGTATATCACCCCAGCTATGCCAACTCATTGGAATCATAGAAGTAGCAGAATTTAGTTTCATAGTACAGGAACCCAATGAGATCATAGAATGATTTAATGCTAAATCCCTGTTTTCCAGCTTTTTAATATATCGCATCATTTCAGTTTCTGAGTGATATAAATTGAAAACTTCGTGGGTCATGAAGTCAGATGTGCGTTTTAATGCTACCGGTATGACATTCGAAAGTTTAGTGTCAGAAGCTGCTGGAACGGCAATATTTTCTGATTTGGCTAAAATCCGACAGATCTCATCAACATCCTCTTTTTTGGTAATTTCATGAAGAGAAATACCTAATGTTTCTTTATCAATAATCCTAAAATTGATTTCATTTTTTTCCGCTAAAGCCTTGATTTTGGCTGTGTCATTTACTTTAACTTTTAAGGTGTCAAAATAAGTTTCATTAATTTGTTCAATACCTAATTTTTGGAGTTTGGTATCCAATAGACGTGTGAGGTCATGAACATGATTAGCAATATATTTGATACCTTCCGGACCGTGATATACGCCATACATACCGGACATGACAGCCAAAAGAACTTGTGCGGTACAAATGTTTGAGGTGGCTTTTTCTCTTTTGATGTGTTGCTCTCTTGTTTGTAGTGCCATACGTAAAGCTGGTTTTCCATCGGCATCTTTAGTAAGGCCTATAATTCGTCCGGGTATATTTCTCTTGAATTTTTCAGTAGTAGAAAAATAGGCTGCTGCAGGCCCACCGTAAGACATAGGTATTCCAAATCGTTGGGTACTGCCAATTACTACATCAGCACCCCATTCTCCGGGAGGTTTCAATAAAGCCAAGCTCATCAAATCGGCTGCTACGATAATATTAACATCTTTAGCTTTGGCTTTTGCAACAAAATCTGTGTAATCGTAGATTTTTCCATCCTCTGCAGGATATTGGATGATGGCACCAAAATAGGACTCATCAAATTGTATATTTTCATGTGAATCTATTATCAAATTAATTCCCAGGGGATTTGATCTTGTTTTGAGAACCGCCAAGGTTTGTGGAAAAAGTGTATCAGAAACAAAAAAGTTAAGCCCCCCTGCTTTTTTTTGTGCCCGACTTCGGGTATTGTAAAGCATGATCATAGCCTCGGCAGCAGCGGTTCCTTCATCTAACAACGAAGCATTGGTGAGTTCCAAGCCGGTAAGGTCGGAAATCATAGTTTGATAGTTCAACAAAGCTTCTAGACGGCCTTGAGATATTTCTGCCTGATAGGGCGTATATGCGGTATACCACCCGGGGTTTTCCAGTATGTTACGTTGAATCACACCCGGCATGACTGTGGGGTGGTAACCTAAACCGATATAGGTCTTAAATTCACGGTTGTGGTTTTCCAAATCTAAAATATGAGCCGTAAATTCTTGTTCGCTCATAGCGGGGGGGAGATTTAGTTCTTTATGAAGTCTGATATTGTCAGGTATAGTCTTGTCTATCAGTTCATTAATTGATGAAACACCACAGGTTTCTAACATAGGTTGGATGTCCTTTTCACGTGGCCCAATATGTCTGTTTTGGAAAAAATCTGTTCTCATGGATTGATTTATAAAAGAGGTTTCAAATTTACAAAATAAGCGCGTTCTATAGATATGATAATTGTCAAATTTGGATTCTTGGTCTTTGGTCGCCCGCCTACGCTATGCTCCGGCGGATAAATTGGTCTTTGGTCTTTGGTCGCCCGCCTACGCTATGCTCCGGCGGGTAAATTGGTCATTGGTATAGTATTTACTGCCTCTGAATACTGCTGACTGAATACTGCTGACTGAATACTGCTGACTGAATACTGCTGACTGAATACTGCTGACTGAATACAGCTGACTGAATACTGTTGACTGAATACTGCTGACTGAATACTGCTGACTGAATACTACTGACTGAATACTACTGACTGAATACTGCTGACTGAAAACTTTCTATCTTTAGACCTTCAAATGAAGCAGATGTCATTTATGAATTTTATTAAGAGGTTTTACTTAAAAACCAATATTCATGTGGCTTTGGCTACAACGGCCTTGGTGTGTGTTAGCCAACTTAACACCAATTTGCCCATACTTGATCACACACCAATTTTCGTTTTTTTGTCCACTTTATGGGCTTATTATTTTATTCGCATTTTTGAGAATTGTGTATGTAGTTTTGATGGAATTGTAGCCTATCTGACACGGCAGGATTTGCTGAGTGTGATTTTGATATTTTTTAGCATGTTTGGCAGTTTGTATTTTGGGTTACGGGTAGGAATTTCAAAATTAGTTTGGGTAATTCCATCGGCATTAATAACACTGTTTTATGCTTTGCCTTTATTTAAATACAAACAAAAACCGGTTTACCTACGTATGTTCGAATGGTTAAAGATTCTAAGTGTCGCTTTGGTATGGGCTATTCATACTGTTTTATTTCCCTTGCAGGAATATTTAGCAGACACACAGGTTTGGATTGAATTTTTACAACGATTTTTCCTGATTTTAGCATTGATGATCCCTTTTGAAATCAAAGATTTGAATCTGGAGTCTGATCATATCACTACCCTACCTCAGATATATGGAGTTGCCGGAGCCAAAAAGTTGGGATTTGTTTTGAGTAGTTTATTTTTTCTTTTGAGCTTTTTGAAATATCCTTTAACAGTCCAATCTATTGTGGGTGAATTATTGGTATTTGTTTTAACTTTATATTTTATCAAAAAAGCCAAACCTGATGCTTCCTATTGGTTTACCGGATTTTGGGTGGAGGGAGTCCCGATTGTTTGGTTGCTATTTGTATTACTAGTTCAAATATTTTTTTCCTGAAACAACAACTTTATAATGCCATCAGCAACGCCAATCTTAGGGACAATGATTTTTTGCGTATTAGCCCATTTCATGGAATATATATAAATTTCTAATGCAGGAATGATCACATCGGCACGGTCCGGATTTAAACCTAAGTCTAATAATCGCTCTTCATAGCTCATGTTTTTCAGGACTTTATATTGTTTTTTCAAATAAGAAAGGCTTAGCGGTTTTCCTAATTTGGTTTGTGACATTTTAAACACCTTATTGATATTCCCACCTGATCCGATCATGATGATATCAGCAAAATCTTTGGTGTTTTTTTTAACCCAATCTTTGGCTTCTTTAAAAAGTGTTTTGATCTCATTGTGTTCTTCAAGTGCCCGAACAGTTCCCACTTTAAAAGATTTTGATTTGACCGGTCTGCCATTAGAAAAAATTGTGAATTCGGTACTACCACCACCCACATCGGTATAGAGGTAGTTGTGATTTTTGTCAATAATTTCATAAAGATCTGTAGCTGCGATAAAAGCTGCCTCAGTCTTCCCATCAATTATCTCAACATTCACACCGGTTTCTCTTTGTAGGCAAGCTGCTACATCTTTTCCGTTTTTTGCTTCACGCATGGCTGAAGTTGCACAAGCCCTATACTTTTCTACACCATGGATTTCCATTAATAAGGTAAAAGCCTGCATGGCTTTTTTCATTTTTTTTATATTTTCTTCAGAAATAATCCCGTTGGTAAAGGTGTCAGCGCCCAATCGAATAGGTACTCTGACCAAAGCAGATTTTTTGAATACAAGCTTATTTTCCATGTCATCATACACATTGGAAATCAACAACCTGATTCCGTTAGAACCAATATCTATAGCAGCTAATTTGTGTATTTTCAAAATGCGGATCTTTATTTATACATTTTTGGAAAGACATGTAATATAGTTTTACCTTTTTTAATGATCTTATCTTTGTTGATTAATTTCCAGTTTTTGGTGTCAAACTGGATGCCAACCACCCCACAGGTGGGTATATGATCGATTGGTTTATTGCCAAATTTGTTTACAAAAGTACTGATGCCATGGTCGTGGCTAAAGATCATGGCAGAGTCAAAAGCATCATCTAAAGCTAAAATGGATTTCACTAGATAGCCATCACTAAAACTATATAATGATTTCTTGATCAATAAGTTAGCTAATGGATATTTGAAATTTTCAGCAAAGATCATGGCGGTGTGCAAAGCTCTATTGGCACTGCTGGACATGAATGTATCCGGTCTGATAATTTCCTTCGCCAATTTTTTAGATACTAGATAAGCATCATTGATACCTCTCTTTTTGAGAGGTCGGTCAATATCCTGAATACCCCCATACTCCCAGGAAGATTTTGCATGACGAACTATATAAACCGTTTTCATGTATCTTAAAAAGATTATTTAATATCGATGAGTTCCACATCAAAGATTAAAGTTGCATCAGGTGGAATAACACCTCCTGCACCACGACTACCATAAGCCAAGTGAGCAGGAATGACAAATCTCGCTTTACTGCCTTTATTCAATAATTGCAAGCCTTCATCCCAACCTGAGATAACTTGTCCCACACCTACCGGAAAAACCAAAGCCTCATTTCTATTGTAGGATGAATCAAAAACTTTATTATCAGTAAACATACCTGTATAATGCACAGAAACTTGTTGTCCTTTTTCCGGTTTTGGCCCGGTTCCTTCTTTCTCTATTTTGTAATATAAGCCGCTATCGGTTTGTTGCATACCTTCAGTCAGGTCTTTTAAAGCTTCCTTTTGAGCCTTTTTTTCTTCGGCGATGCGATTTTCTTTTTCCTCATTGAATTTTTTGAAATTTTCTAAGCCATCAAAGGATTCAGCATCAGCACCTTTACGGATAATCTCTACGCTGTCAATTAGATCATTTTGTTCAATGCTATTTACGACATCTTGCCCTTCCACTACCTGTCCAAAAACGGTATGTTTGTCATCCAACCAGGCAGTTTCAACATGGGTGATAAAAAACTGACTGCCATTGGTATTAGGTCCTGAGTTAGCCATAGAGAGTACGCCGGGACCGTCATGGCGAAGTTCAGGATGAAATTCATCATCAAATTTATAGCCAGGGTCTCCGGTACCGTTGCCAAAGGGGCAACCACCTTGTATCATAAAATCGGGGATTACACGGTGAAAGGTGAGTCCGTCGTAAAAAGGTTTTCCAATCTCTTTGTAAGGGTTTTTCATATTTCCTTCTGCCAAGGCCACAAAATTGCCCACAGTAGCCGGGGTTTTGTCATAAGTAAGTTTGATTAATATTTCACCTTTTGAAGTGTTGAATTTGGCGTATAGTCCGTCTTGCATAGTTGAAAATTTAAAGTTACTGCAAAAATATAAAAATAGATAGCTTAATAAATTAAAAGTTTCAACAATATTTTTACGATTGAACCCATATTTTTGAAATGTTAAACAAGCTATAAAAATTTTATTGAATTGATTTGTCCTGTGTGACTTTTATATCTTTACGGCCTATAAGCTAAGTATTATGATTCAAAGAATTTTATTAGTCATCATTTTTATTGTTATCACATTTGTATTGCTCTATGCATATCAAAAGGTTAAAATCCAATCAGATGTAGGTACAAAATCATTTTATGATGAATCCTTTGAGGTCATAGATATTGATGGAAACCCTATCGATTTTCAGGAATTTAAAGGGAAAAAGTTGTTAATAGTAAATGTAGCATCCAAATGTGGTTTTACGCCTCAATATGAAGCTTTACAGGAGTTACATGAAAAATACCAAGAGCAATTGACCATTATTGGGTTACCTTGTAACCAATTTGCCAATCAGGAACCGGGTAGTTTGGAAGAGATCAAAGAGTTCTGTTCCCTTAATTTTGGCGTTACTTTTTTGATGACAGAAAAAGTAGATGTAAAAGGCGAAAACCAACATCCTATCTATCAATGGCTGACAAGTAAAGAAAAAAATGGATTGAAAAGTTCAACGGTAAAATGGAATTTTCAAAAATACATATTAGATGAAAACGGCTATTTAATTGATGTGTTTTATAGCATGACCAAACCCATGAGCTCCAAAATTACCAAACATTTGAGCGAAAAATAAACTAAACAACCTAATTTATTAAAATAATGAAAGAATATAAATTTATACACCAAAAACTCGTTCCCATCAAAAAAGATACAGATTTTGAGGAACTATTGAATTCCTATGCCAAAATGGGATGGGAAGTAGTCAACGCTTTTGTCCACAGAGGTATTGTCAAAGCAGTTTTGGTACGTGATAAAAAAGAAGAATAAACTACTAATTACAATTTATAATCATGAAAACAATTAATCCTTACATTAATTTCAACGGGAATTGTGAAGAAGCTTTCAATTTTTACAAATCGATATTTGGAGGAGAGTTCAACTACTTTAGCCGTTTTGAGGAAATGCCTGGCGATCAACCTATTCCAAAAGAATTGGCTAAACAAGTCATGCATGTAGGTTTGCCAATTAGCAAAGAAACAGTTTTGATGGGGAGTGATACCTCAGAAAATTTTGGAGGGAAAGTGTCTCAGGGAACCAATTTTTCCATTTCTATTGATTTTGATTCCGAAAGTGAGGCTAAGGAGGTGTTTGAAAAACTTTCTGAGGGAGGAAAAGTGTTTATGCCCTTGGAAAAAACATTCTGGGGTGCTTTATTCGGTATGTTTGTTGACAAATATGGTATACAGTGGATGGTTAATTATGAGTATAATAAATAAAAGAAATCATAAGATATTAGAATTTCAAAAAAGTAGCTAACTGAATAGTAGCTACTTTTTTAGCTATTTTTGCAGACTGTAACATGAAAAAGCATTTCACATATTTATTTTTCTTTTTGTTTTCGATGCTGGCCTTGGCACAGAACAAAAAAATTGATCTGTTACATGCCGATCACACTTTTAAAGATGAAGAAAAATATCCAAAGGCTATAGTAGCTTTAGGCAATGTGATGGTGGCTCACGAAGGCGCAACTCTATCCTGTAAGCAAGCTTTGATCTATAGAGACGAAAATATGATCAAAGCCTTTGGCAATGTCTTTATTAATCAAGGTGATACCATTACGCAAAGTAGTAAATATGTACATTATGATGGTACAAGTAAAAAGGCAAAATCTTGGGGAAATGTGGTTTTAAAAGACCCTAAAATGACCCTGTCTACAGACACTTTGGACTTTGACAGAACAACACAACTACTTTATTACCAACATCATGCTACTATTCAGGATAGTACCAATATACTGGTAAGTAAAATTGGAAAGTACTATTTGGAAACCAATAAATTTGAGGCGCTCTCGGAAGTGGAGATCACCAATCCTGATAACAGGGTGGTATCTGAGCATTTGGATTACTACACAGATACCGGTATAGCTCATTTGTATGGGCCTTCCACTATTTATGGTAAGGAAAGTACTTTGTATAGTGAAAAAGGTTTCCACGATAGTAAAAACCGTATTTCACACTTTGTTAAAAATGCTAAAATTTTATACGATGATCGTACTATAAGTGGTGATAGCCTGTACTATGATGAAAACAAAAAGTGGGCAACTGCCACCGGACACATCCTTGTAAATGATACGGTCAACAACATGCAGGTAAGGGGAGGCTATGCCGAGTATTTTGAAGCCCTTGATTCGGTTTTTATCGTAAAAAAACCTTTGGCTATCAACGCAATTGAGAACGACACTACTTTTTTTCATGCTGACACCTTATTGCTTACAGGCGCTCAAGATCAGCGAATAATGAGGGCATTTCATCGGGTTAAGTTTTTTAAATCTGATTTTCAGGGGAAGTGTGATTCTTTATATTCAAATGAAGCTTTGGGCTTGACCAAGATGTTTCGTCGTCCGGTTTTGTGGAGTCAGGAAAGCCAAATCACCGGTGACAGTATTTACTTCATGAAAGATACTATTACCGATCAATTGGATTCCCTAAAAGTCTACAAAAATGCTTTTGTAATCCAGCAAGACAGTACGGCCGGTTACAATCAAATCAAAGGAATGGATCTGTATGGAAAATTTAAGGATGATCAGATTCAAAAAATTTACGTTTCCGGTAATGGGCAAATGATCAATTACAATAGGGATGAAAATAAGGAATTGATCGGTATAACTGTGATGACCTGTAGTAATATGCACTTTAAGTTTGATGAGGAAGGTAGTTTGGAAGAATTGTATTATTTGGTTGCTCCAGATGGGAAAACGTATCCACCTTCAAAATTTCCTAAAGAACAAGCCAAATTGCCCGATTTTGTGTGGCGTGAAGATGAAAGACCTAAAGATAAAGAGGGTATTTTCAAATATGATATGATAGACGAGACAGCCATTCCTGAGATTATCCGCCAGGAAAAAGAAGCGCGTCAAAAAGCAAGAGAAGAACGTATGAAGGCTGAACAGGAAAGATTAGCACAAGAAAAGAAGCAACAGGAAGAAGAGTCAAATGAAATTAATAATGAAAAGCTAAAGGGAAAGCCCACACCACAAACCGATGAGTAGTCAAAATAAAGATTTTTTCACCTATCAGGCGCAAACCGGTAAAACGCCTATGGCATTAGAAATTTCTCATGCCCTAGGATCGTATATTTATGATTTGGGGGGAAAGGCTTATCTGGATTTTATTGCCGGAGTATCAGCTAATACGCTGGGTCATCAACCTGAAGTTGTGAATGAGGCAGTAACAGCCCAATTAGATAAGTATACACACGTTATGGTGTATGGAGAGTTTATCCAAACACCTCAAGTAGATTTAGCTAAGAAATTGGCAACTAATTTACCCGAACCTTTACAATCCGTTTATCTTACTAACTCCGGTACGGAAGCTACAGAAGGTGCTATCAAGTTAGCTAAGCGTGTCACAGGTAGATATGAAATAATTGCCGCTCATAATGCTTATCATGGTAATACGCAAGGTGCGATGAGTGTATGTGGCAATGAGCAAACTAAAAGTGCATTCCGTCCCTTAATTCCCGGAACAAAATTTATTCAATTTAATGAAGAAAAAGATTTAGAAAAAATCACCGGAAATACAGCAGCAGTGATATTAGAGACTATACAGGGAGGGGCAGGTTTCATTGTACCTAAACCGGGTTATTTAAAGAAAGTAAAAGAACGCTGTGAAGAAGTTGGAGCGCTACTTATATTAGATGAAATACAATCGGGTATGGGTAGAACAGGCGTTTTATTTGAGTTTATGCACCAGCAAGTAGTTCCTGATATTCTCATTACAGGAAAAGGTTTAGGTGGCGGTATGCCTATCGGGGCATTTATTGCTTCACGAAAACACATGAATTTATTGACGGAAAATCCAAAAATGGGACATATTACCACTTTTGGTGGACATCCTGTGATCGCTGCTGCGGGATCGGCTTGTTTGAATGAAGTAGTTAGTACAGATATCATGCAGCAGGTGCCTCAAAAGGAGAAACTTCTTAGGAACCTACTTCAACACAAACTTATCAAAGAAATTAGAGGAAAGGGTTTGATGCTCGCCTTAATGATGCCCGATGCAGCGACTGCCACCAAAGTGATCCTGAAAGCTATGGATAGAGGTTTACTCTTGTTTTGGTTGTTATTCGAAGGTAGCGCAGTACGTATTACACCACCTTTGACTATTTTAGAAGAAGAAATCGAAAAAGGCTGTAACATTTTGTTAGATGTTTTGGATGAAGTAGGCTAAATTTTATTTTGATGTGCTAGTAAGAATAGAGCAACTTTGTAATTAAGTAGTAAAAATAATGATTTTTGCGAACGT
>JANTFO010000055.1 GCA_024763365.1 Flavobacteriaceae bacterium | reverse complement strand
TCTTCCGCTTGCGTTGGATCTTCTTCTCCACCCAATAATTCAGAAATAGATTTTTCGTCGACAGCAGTAGTGTCTTCTTTTACTTCACCTGAATCTTTAGCTAAGATCTCGGCAACTTTTTCATTGGCTGCCCCAAAGAAATTAATCATTTCCTGATTGTTATATACTTCCCAGAATTGTAATTCGGCAGTACTTTGCAATAGGTTCTTAACACGGTTGATATCTTTCGCTCCTGGCAATTCAATCAAGATACGTCCAGAGTTACCGATACGTTGAATATTAGGTTGTGTAACCCCAAACTTGTCAATACGTGTACGTAATACTCTAAAAGCTGTTGCTATAGAATTGTCCACTTCAGTCCTGATTACAGGCATAACCTCAGCATCTGTCATATTGAAGTTAATGTGATCTTGTAGGGATTTATTACCGAATATATCAGGATCTCCTAATTTTACATTACCATCAGCAAGCTTTTCAAATTTTTCAAAGAATATATCCAAAAAAGGTTTGGTTTCATTCTTTTGAGCTTGAGCAGCTTCTTCCAAAGCCTGATTAAAAATTGGATTTTTAGTGTCATTTGCCAGGCCTTTTAAGATATCTTGTACAGAAACCTGTAGGATGGCATTGATACCCCCTTTTAAATCTAAGCCCAGATTGATGGCTTTTTCTTTAATTTCATTATAAGTTAACAAGTTGAAATACAAGTTAGTATCGTTAGCAATAGAGTCCAGATACTGTCTT
The DNA here is from genome assembly GCA_024763365.1 of Flavobacteriaceae bacterium. Taxonomy (GTDB): domain Bacteria; phylum Bacteroidota; class Bacteroidia; order Flavobacteriales; family Flavobacteriaceae; genus DQTL01. Next base: position 12,976 of record JANTFO010000055.1, on the reverse strand, counting down.
TCAACCCTGGCTACTTCACGGCCATCACCATCGGCTACTACTTCATTTGCATAATTGAAAGCCTTTTTTTCAACTTTATTTGTAAAAAATGTAAAAGAAATTGAATACAAACTTACCAATCCGAAAAGGATGGCAAATGTATTGATGAGTCCTTTATTTTGCATAATTCAATTGTTTATCTATACTATTATATACCGAAAATTATCGGGCTGCAAACTTACATATTTTTTTGTGATAAATCATCCGGTTTTTTAATTTTTACCTATTAGACAGGTTCAAGTAGTAAATGCAACTTTCTTGTTACATTAATTATAAAAAATATACGTAGGTTTGTCATAGAATTAAATGAGAGTTACATGTTGAAAAGGGTTTTATTAATCATATTCCTATCAAGCCTGTTTTTTTCCTGTCAATGGTTTCAATCGGAAAAAGTTATCATAGATTTCAATGAGGTTGATGAGTATCCTTTTTATCCGGGTTGTGATTCACTGGCATTGAGTACTTATAAAAAAAATTGTTTTGAAGAAGCTGTCGTATCGCATCTTTCTTCCTATTTGGAAAAACAAGAATTTAAAACAGATATGGCTATCAATGATGCCATTATTGTACATCTTGAAATTGATAAAAAAGGACAAGCTTCACTTTATGAAATTGAGACTTCACCTGTTATTTTAGAGCATTTACCCCAACTAGACAGTCTTCTAAAAATTGCCATTCATGATCTCCCCCAAATGAAACCTGCACAAAAAAAGGGTCTTTCTGTCAATAGTCGATATTTGATACCTATTTACCTGTTGGAAAAGTGATCTAGCAGGTAGTTAAAAGTTGGCAGTAGGCCGATTTTAAATCTTATACTATCTTATTTTCAAGTTTGCTCATTTACTTAGTAAATCGATATTATGATCATTCAAAAAAACTAAACTTATAATTATTTAAATACATTTAATTAATGTAAACACTAAATCAAATCATATTTTAGGTATTTTTCCAATGTAAAAAGTTATTGTTGTAAATTTGTAACAAATATTCTCCGTATAATTTTTTTCTGCAGTTCCTGTATATTTGCTTGAAAAAAAAAGGTAGGTTTGTCAAAATCAAAACGTAAAGATGTCGCTATTTAAGCAAAAAGAAGCCAAGCGCTTTACATATAAGTCCAGATACTACAAACACGAAGGTGGGGACAGCCCGTTTCGTATAAAACATAAATTTGACGACGAGCGTGAAAGCACCCTCAAACAGGGGAATATAAAGCAACGTTTTAAAAGAGCTTTTAACGAATTAAAGAAACCTCAGGAAAAAATAGTGAGCAAGCGGCTGATTATCATTTTTTTGATTTTATTATTAATCGTTTTGTATATTATAGATTTTGACCTGTCAATTTTTATCCCCCAAGCACCCTAAACATGGCAGATATCATACATTTATTACCCGATCATATAGCCAACCAGATAGCAGCGGGAGAAGTGGTACAACGCCCTGCCTCCGTGGTCAAAGAACTTCTGGAAAATGCTATTGATGCGGGTGCCGATAATATCAAATTGCTAGTCAAAGATGCAGGCAAGACCAGTATCCAAGTCATCGATAATGGCTCCGGGATGAGCATGACCGATGCCCGTATGTGTTTTGAACGCCATGCTACATCAAAAATTAGCAAAGCCGAAGATTTGTTTAAACTACACACCAAAGGATTTCGCGGTGAAGCCTTGGCGTCAATTGCGGCAGTATCACATGTGGAACTCCAAACCAAAAGAGATGAGGACGAGATGGGTAGTCGTGTAAGCATTGAAGGCAGTAAATTCATTACACAAGAACCTATTGCCATGCCTACGGGGACGAGTGTGCATGTCAAAAATATCTTTTTTAACATTCCGGCACGACGCAATTTCTTAAAGTCGGATAATGTTGAGACACGTCATATTATCAACGAGTTTCAACGCGTAGCTCTGGCACATCCAAAACTGACATTCTTTATGTATCACAATGATAAGGAAGTATATCACTTATCTGAGGCAAATTTAAAAAAACGTATCGTCAGCATTTTTGGATACAAGTCCAATGAAAAACTGGTTCCGGTCAACGAACAAACACCATTGGTCAATATTAGCGGCTATGTGGGCAAACCCGAATTTGCGAAAAAAATCAGAGGAGAGCAATTCTTTTTTGTCAATGATCGTTTTGTCAAATCTCCCTATCTGGAGCATGCCATTCGTGCTGCTTTTGAAGGTTTGATCGCACCAAAAAAACACCCCTCCTATTTTCTGTATTTAAAAGTACCTACTGAGAGCATAGACATCAACATACACCCCACCAAAACAGAAATAAAATTTGAGAATGAAAAAGATCTTTATGCTATCATCAGGGCGACAGTCAAGCACAGTTTAGGACAATATAATGTCACCCCCGAACTGGACTTTAAAAGGAATGCTAATCTGGATATCCCTTATTCCTACAAAAACAAAGTTCCCCAACAGGAACCCCCCATCAAAATAGACAGGAGCTTTAATCCGTTTAAAGATCAAAAACAAGCCAGTTGGGAGAGTCTATATACCGGTGCTGAAAACGTAGATTTTCTAAAACCTCTGGAAGAAACTGAGCTTGAACAAAGCCAGTTGATTTCACAGGAATATATTGGTTTTCGAACCCAACAGCTACATCAAAAATACTTAATAAGTAGTATCAAATCGGGTTTGGTATTAATCCATCAAACCAGGGCACACCAAAGAATACTATATGAACATTACTTAAGCGAATTATCTGATGGAGAAATTGTAAGTCAAAAGCTGTTATTACCTATTAAGTTACGTTTTAACAAGCTTGACATGGAACTTATCAAAGAAATGCAGAGTGAATTAGAAAACAACGGATTTTTGTTTGAAAAAATTGATAAAGAAAGCCTTACTATTGCTGCATTTCCCGCTTATCTCTCGGAAACAGTCATTCCTGAATTTTTCCAAAGTTTTTTGGCAGCCCAACAAGAAGAGATCCCCGGACAGCATTTTAGTAAAACCGATGTTATTGCTAAGATCCTGGCAAAGACCAATGCCATTAGTGTAGGAAAAAGTTTAACCCCCAAAGAACAGGAAGAATTGGTAGACAAGCTTTTTTCCTGTAAAGAACCTAATTATTCACCCTTTGGCAAGAAGTGCCTGACCACTTTAACCAAAGAAGAAATCGAGAAAAGACTATGATGCGTATTACCGATACCGTTAAACATTTGATCATCATCAATGTAATATTTTTTGCTGCGAGCTATTTCTTGCATGTCAATTTAATGCAAAAATTGGCACTATTTTTCCCTTTAAATCCCGATTTCGGTTTTTGGCAGTTTGTCACCCATATGTTTATGCATGGTGGGATAGCGCATATCATCTTTAACATGTATGCCCTTTGGGCATTTGGAAGCCCATTAGAAGCCCTATGGGGTAGGAACAAATTTTTAATTTTTTATTTTGCAGCAGGACTTGGAGCAGCTTTTATATATACCTTAGTGAACTACCTGCAATTCAACCATATATATGATCAACTCATAGGTTTTGGCCTCAATGATACTAATATTCAGGAAATTCTTACAAGCGGAAAATATCCCACAGCTTTAGAAAATATATTGAGCCCTGCCAAGCTTGGAGAGTTTTACCAAATCTATCATACACCAGCTGTAGGTGCCTCGGGAGCGATATACGGTATTTTAGTAGCCTTTGCTTTTAAGTACCCCAATGTGGAATTGATGTTGATCTTTTTGCCTATTCCCATCAAAGCAAAATACTTCATTCCTATTATTGTAGGATTGGATTTGTTTTCCGGACTTACCGGTTTCTCCATTTTCGGTGCTTTTGGCGGTTCCAACATTGCCCATTTTGCCCATGTGGGCGGGGCATTGGTCGGCTATCTGCTGATGTTATATTTTCAACGAAATCAGTTTAGGCGCTGGAATTAGAATAGGTGTTAAGGAAATAAGAATTATAGTTGACTTAAAATTTCTTCCATTGTCACCTCATAGGCATCTAAAAATTCCACACTATTTTTAATGTGAACTTGCAGCACTTCATCTTTTTGAACAAAAGGCACTTTTTCCCTAAATTTTTCAACGAAAAACTCTAATACTTCAGCCGTTTTTAAGGGCCTTCTGAATTCTAATGCCTGAGCTGCATTAAGCAATTCTATAGCTAGAACCTTTTTAGTGTTTAGAATGATTTGGTAAGCTTTGGTAGCCGCATTTGCACCCATACTTACATGGTCTTCTTGCCCGTTACTACTCACTATACTATCCACACTGGCCGGCGTAGCTAATTGTTTGTTTTGGCTAACTATACTGGCTGCCGTATATTGAGGAATCATAAAACCGCTATTTAAACCGCTTTCTGCTACTAAAAATGGAGGTAAGCCTCTTAAACCTGAAACCAATTGAAATATACGACGCTCCGATATATTGGCTAATTCCGACATGGCAATACCCAAATAATCCAAGGCCAAGGCTAAAGGTTGACCGTGGAAATTTCCGCCGGAAATAATTTGATCATCATGTACAAAAACGGTAGGATTATCGGTTACTGCATTGACCTCTGTTGCCAAAGTTTTTTTCACGAAATCTAATGTATTCTCTGTAGCACCATGTACTTGTGGAATACATCTAAAAGAATAGGGATCTTGCACGTGTTTTTTCTCCTGATTGATCAGTTCACTATCCTTTAAAAAATCCCGTACTCTTTTTGCCGTTTTTATTTGTCCTGTATGAGGCCTTATTTCCTGTATCAATGCTGAAAAAGGCTCAATACGGCCGTCATAAGCATCTAAAGATAAGCTGCTTATCTTATCTGCTAAATACTTGAGCTTATATGACTCCAAGATTAAAAACGTCCCATAGGCAGACATAAACTGTGTCCCATTCAGCAGCGCCAAACCTTCCTTAGATTGCAAGCGAATAGGTTTCCAACCATGATGTTTTAAAACCTCATCTGCTTTCTTTTTTACGCCTTTTTCATAAACTTCCCCCTTGCCAAGTAGTGGTAAGGATAAGTGCGCTAAAGGAGCTAAATCTCCTGACGCACCTAAAGAGCCTTGTGTGTAAACTAATGGAATGATATCATGGTTATAAAAATCAATAAGCCTTTCTACCGTAGTCAATTGCACCCCCGAAAAACCATGGCTCAATGCTTTTATTTTTAAAAAAAGCATCCATTTTACAATACTTTGCGGGACTTCTTCTCCTACTCCACAGGCGTGGCTCATTACTAAGTTTTCTTGTAATTCAGAAAGATCATCATTCTTAATTTTCACGTGATACAATGCACCAAATCCGGTGTTGATACCGTAAATAGCTTTTGATTCACGCTGTATCTTATCATCCAGATACGCTCTACACGATAATATACTTTGTTTTGCTTTTTCAGATAGCTCAATTTTGATTCCAGACTTACCTAGCTCAAAGAGTTGGTTAAAGGTGAGCTGTTTATGATCGATTACAAACATCAGGTATTATATTTTGACTGGCTAAATTACGAGTTCTGATTTGAGTTTCATAAGAAATTGTGAATAATTTATGTAATCCTACTTATAGTCATTTTACACAGTTATTTTTTTGTACTTTCGCATCGTTTTTTAAATTAAATACAATTTTTATAATGAAAAAGTTTCTCATACTTAGCATACTTAGCTTAAGCCTTATGTCATGTAAAGAACAAATCAATGATTATGTGACAATCAAAGGACAATTTACCAATCTTGCAGAACAAGACACTTTACTACGGATCAACTCCAGAAAATACCACAAAGACATTAAATTTAATGAAGATGGCAGTTTTAGCGATACATTACACATCAAGGAACCGGGTTATTTTAGCGTTTCATTGAATAGAAGAACGCACTTTTCACCTTATCTCAACATAGGAGATGACTTAAATATCAATGGAGATGCAGCAGATTTAAACAACAGCCTTAGCTTTAAAGGCCGTGGTGCTGAATCCAACAATTATCTTATCACCAGGATTAAAGAAGTGCAACAATTTCAGGAGGATATCCAGCAAAGCTATGAACTTGACTCTGTAGCTTTCTTTGATAAAGTAAATGCTTTTGAAGAAAAGATCAATACACTTTTAAATGATAAAAAAATTGATACTGCAGTTGTTAAAAGAGAGGAACAAGGTTTAAATGGTTATATAGATGGCCTTAAGAAAAGATATCCTCAGGAACATCAAACAAGAATTAAATTAGCTAAAGGTAAAGCCTCTCCAAAATTTGAAAATTTGGAAAATTATAATGGTGGAACATCTTCTCTTGATGATTACAATGGAAAGTTTGTTTATATTGATGTATGGGCAACCTGGTGTAAGCCTTGTTTGGCTCAAATACCTGCCTTAAAAGATCTGGAGAAAGCATATGAAGGTAAGAATATAGTATTTGTAAGTATTTCATCAGACAGACCCGACAAGCATGAAGAATGGAAAAATATGATCAAAACCAAAGGTATGGGTGGCATACAACTCTATGCCGGTGAAAATGTATCTTTCTTCCAGGAGTACCAAATAGCGAGTATTCCAAGATTTATTTTTATTGATACAGAAGGAAATATTATCAACAGCAACGCGCCCAGACCCAGCGAAAAAGATAAGATTCAAGCTATGTTTGAAAAAGCCGGAGTACAATAAAATCACTTAATTAATTATATACTAAAATGTTTTGAAAATTTTGATTTAGAAATAAGAATTATCAAAACATTTTAGTATAAAAGAGCACGCAATGTAGATTGCGTGCTCTTTTTATGTCAAAGGTTTACTATAGAATTTCTTTGATGATCTCTTGAATACTGATGCGTTCCGCTTCGGCTTTATAATTTCTTACCATCCTATGGGATAATACTGCGTAAGCTACCGCTTTTACATTTTCAATATCGGGAGATAGCTTGCCATGGATGGCTGTGTGGGCTTTGGCAGCCAAAATAAGATTTTGAGAAGCACGTGGGCCAGCACCCCAGCTAATATACTTGTTGATTATATCAGGTGACTTCTCTGAATTTGGCCTAGTTTTGGAAACCAAATTTACCGCATATTCCACTACATTATCAGCCACAGGTATACGCCTAATCAAATGTTGGAAATTTAATATTTCGTCAGCGGTAAAAATTTTATGGATCTCCCCTACTTTATCATCAGTCGTGGATTTAACGATCTGCACTTCTTCCTTAAAACTGGGATAATTCATGTAAATAGAAAAGAGGAATCTGTCCAACTGAGCTTCGGGCAAGGGATAAGTTCCTTCCTGTTCAATAGGGTTTTGTGTAGCTAATACAAAAAAGGGCTTGGCTAATGTGTGTTCTTCACCAGCAACGGTGACTGAACGCTCCTGCATGGCTTCGAGTAGGGCCGCTTGTGTTTTAGGAGGTGTTCTGTTGATCTCATCTGCCAGAATGATGTTTGCAAACACAGGGCCTTTGATAAATTGAAATTTACGGTTTTCATCCAATATTTCACTACCAATAATATCAGAGGGCATTAGATCAGGCGTAAATTGAATACGTTTAAAATCTAATCCCAATGTTTGGGCAACAGTAGAGACTAATAGTGTCTTTGCCAAACCGGGCACTCCGATCAACAAGGCATGCCCACCGATGAAAATAGACAATAACACATGGTCAACAGCTTCATCCTGTCCGACAATAACTTTGTTAATTTCTTTTTTTAAAAGAATATATTTTTGTACTAATTCTTTCGCTAAGGCTACATCTGACATACCTCTTAGTTTTTAGTGAAATTATTTTCAAACTGACAATCTTTAAAGTCATTACTGATCTTTATATACGTATCACTGATATGTTCTTTGGTCCATTCAACTATAGCTTCTTGTTTCTTTTTTGTCAATGCCAAGTTTTGGATTTTTACATAATCTTTTGCAAAATCAGCTTTGTGACCTTCTAATTTTTCTTTAAGTAAAACCAATTTGAACATTTTCTCACCATCACGAGTTTCATCGTAGAAAACTTCTGTCATTTCTCCTTCATTTAGATTAAAAACTTTTGAATGAAGAGAAGGAAATGCTTGCATAAATTGTTCACCACTTAACTTAAACATACTTTCATTAGTATAAGGATTAAGGATGACACCTTTGTTCATAGCGGAAACCTTATCTTGAGAATATTTTGCTACAGCCTCTTCAAAACTTAAATCACCATTGACAATTTTCTGTCTGATACTATCGAGGCGCTCTCCTACTTCTTTTTTCTCAGCATTAGTGATCTTAGGCTGGATCAAGATATGTCTTACATCCAAAGATTGTCCTTTTACTTTTTCTACTTTTAGGATATGGTAACCAAAATCTGATTTGAAGGGATCAGAAACCTGGCCTTCGTCAATAGAAAAAGCAGCATCTTTAAATTCTTTAACAAATTGACTATTTCTTGTGATAGTGTACAATCCGCCATTTTGGGTTACTCCCGGATCATCTGAATAAAGAATCGCTTTCATTTTCATGTTGGCACCTTTTTCAATCTCATCTTTTAACTCGTTTAATTGCAATAATACCCTTTCTACTTCTTCTTCAGAAGGTTCGACCTTAAGTACGATTTCTGCTAGTTTAATTTCTGTTTGAAATTCAGGTAAATCTCCTTGTTTTTCCAAACTTTCATAATAGGTTCTAACTTCTTCGGGAGTAATACTCACATCTGTCGTAATTTGTTGTTGCATTTGACCGATGAGTGAGGATTCTATTTCTATCCTTGTCAATTCATTCTTAAGGTCATCCATGCTGTCAAAGCCATATAAGGCCAATACTTTTTCATCGCTGCCTAATTGTTGCTTGAAATAGTCTAATTTACGTTCTACCATGGGAGCTACACTTGCTTCATTGGCTTGCAAACTATCAACAACAGCATGGTGTGCCAACAATTTTTGGATCATCATCTGTTCGAGAATAAAGCATGGTTCCATTTCTGGTACTTCTTCCCCTTGTTGTTGCATTTCCAATTTGTACTTCTCAATATCTGATAATAATACAATATTTTCACCTACTACGGCTGCTACACCATCCACTTTAAGTCTGTTTTGTGCTAAAACATTAAAAGTAATAAGCATACTCCCCAACCAAATATATATTGTTTTTTTCATAAAAAATCTCTAATTATTATTTTCAGTAATACCTTTTATATTTGTTATTCTCTATAGCTTCTTCTATTAAGCGGTGATCTAAGTCTTTGATATAATCTAACTTTTTTTTATGTAATAACATCTGCTTAATATCCGGTTTTACATAATCCATCGGTGCCATTTCTGTTTTATTTTTTACATCCTTTATATGAATAAAATAGTAATTTTCATCATCTTGAAAAGTTGTAAAATAATTCGGTTTTAGCACTTGTTTTTTGTTTAATGATTTAAATTGGTCATGCGTTAAGGCAAAATCTTTATAAGAATACCAAACAGAATCATTTAATTGGCCTACAAAAAATTTGAACTCTACATACAAAAGTGAATCAATCTCCCGACTGCTATGAGTTCGAAAATACCTATCAAAATCCCGAGGTTTAAAAACAATATCCTTACTGAGTATGACATATTTATATTGTAGAATATCCTCTTTGAGTTTAAAAATGGCCTTGTTCTTATCATAAAACGCCTCCATTTCTTCACTTCGAATGACCGTATCTAAGTTTTGAGCCAGCATAGCCTCTTTATAAGAATTAATATATAAATCATTTTGATAATCCTCTACCAATATATTAAATTCTTCTTTCTTTTCTGCAGTGAGGTTGAAGGCAGCTTTTTGGAGAATAATCTGTTTTCTGGCCCAGTTTTCTATGAAATTTTGCGTAATAATGGCACTATCATTGACACTTATTGTGTTTTTAAGGTTCTTTTCCAAATCACTTTTATAGAGGTGAGCAGATCCTACACTGGCAATTATCTGATCATCCTGTTTTTTAAAATCAAAATACTTGCACGATTGAAAAATCAAAAATAAAAGTAATATGTAAAGGGTATATTTCAACTAGTTGTACTTTCTTTTTAATTTCTTGAACGCTTTTTCATTGAGCTTAATGGGATACTTACTTCTCAAATCGACTAACCAGTTTTTCTCAATAAAATCCTGATAGTCACTGATAACCCTTCCTCTGGTTTCTTCAAATTTTTTAGGGTGGGCTTTTAATAATTCATTAATTTTAATGACTTTATATTGGCCATTATCTCCCGTGATACTGACTCCTTCTATAAATTTAAATTCTTGAGGGAATAAGGTATTATCTCTTTCAAAAGTACCGCTTTTAACTGCATGAAGGCCTTTGGTTTTGATCTGCTTTTTAATACTGTCAAGTGGCACATTGTTAGACAATAACTCTTTAATCGACTTTGCATTTTCTTCTTTGTCCGTTGTAATGACAACCGCATCCACACTGTCTTTCCACCAATATTTATCTTTGTGTTGATTATAATAATTTTCCAATCCTAAAGTATCTTGTTCGGCTTTTTTCCAAACTTTGTCCTGCATCAAGTCAAAGAGCAATAAACCTTCGCGATACTCTTTCAAAGTTTGTTTCAAATCAGGGTACTGTTCAGGCAACTTTTCCTTATAATAGTTCAAAACTTCCTCTTCCTTAAACTTGTTAAACGCCAGTTGTGCATTAAGCTTTTTATTAGACTTGTAGTATTCATAAAAAGCTGATGCCGGGATAAGGCTTTCATTGACCCTTAAAATGGTTTTTGACAAAGGTAAATCAAGGTTTTCTGCATCCCAGTCCATCCCTTTAAATGCATTGATAACCTCAGATTCTTCTTCAATATTATATTCTTTAAACAGCCTGTCAATCACGGAACGGCCTAAGATTTTAGCTCTTTGCCCTTGTTTTACTTTATTGGCCAATTCAGGTTTTAAGGATTCATAACTACCGACAGGATATTTTTTGATCATTTTAATAATATGCCAACCGAAACGTGTTTTAAAGGGTTCGGAAATATCACCCGGATTATTCAGTGCAAAAGCTACTTCCGAAAAGCTTGGGATCATTTTGTTAGTACTAAATTTTGGGAGTTTTCCACCTTTTAATTTAGTAGCATTATCATCTGAATAATTTTTGGCTAAAGTTTCAAAGGAAGCCCCGGCATCCAATTCTGCTTTAATCTTTTTAATTTTTTCTTGGTTTTCAGGTGTATCATCTTTCAGCATAATATGAGCTACTTCTACCTCACCTTGTGAATCTCTTATATCATTCACCTTGATGATGTGATAACCAAATCTCGTTCTAAAGGGCATAGATATTTCACCTACAGATGTATTATAGGCCATATTCTCAAACGGATAAACCATTTGAAAGACAGTAAAATAACCAAGATTTCCTCCATTATCTTTCGCAGAAGGATCTTGTGACAATTCTTTCGCTACAGACTCAAAAGATTCACCATTTACTATTCTAGTTCTGGCATCCAGTATCTTATTGTAAATTTTTAAAGTATCTTCAGGAGAAGCATCTTTTTTCATTCGTATTAGAATATGACTGGCATTTACTTCTTTAAGCATTCTGTCATAAGCTTCTTTAATCAAATCTTTTTCTTTATTGTCATCCTTTAAATAAGGGTCAATCAATTGTTTTTTGTACCTGTTAAATTCTTCAATATAAGAAGGAACCGTATCCATTTTTAATGCATAGGCTTCTTCCAACTTTAAAAGATAGTTTTTGTATAATTCCAAATAGTTGGTTACATCTTTTTGTTCAGGATCATTGACAATCGATAAATTCTTTTCATAAACCGTAATAAAATCTGATGTGGGAATTTCTTTACCGTTAACAGTTAATAATGTGGATTTTTTTTGTGCATATGAGAATACTGACACTAAACTAATGGTAACAAAAATAAAAAGCTTTTTAAACATCATTTTTTCTAAATTTTAAAGAATTACAAAAGTAATATTTTTCATAAAACGTACAATCAATAGTATAAAATGCATAGCATAATATTTTTGATTGTTCACTGATGCGAAATTAATTTATTTAAACAGCGAAGCAGTTAAAAAAATCACAAAGTAATTTTTGAAATGAGGTAGGTAAAAACTAAATAAATTTCGTTGCGTTTCCTTTATTTGTTACTTTTGCATTTGCTGTATTTTTATAGATAGCATATATGGATTTCATTGACATTAAAAATAAAATAGAAACCTATCAATTTGAGGGTAAAAGTTTATTTGCCACTTCTTCATTTCAAACTCACAGCGTAGCATTATTACACATACTGAGTAAGATTGACAAAAGTATTCCGGTATATTTTATCAACACAGGTTTTTTATTTGCGGAGACAATAGCATATAAAAATCAGATTACCAAACTATTAGACCTAAATGTCATTGATACTAAACCTATGGTTTCTAAAAACCTTCAAAAAGATATTGCCGGTAATTTCTACTTCACATCCGACCCGGATTACTGTTGCTTTTTAAATAAAACGCAACCCCTGGAGAATGTCATGCATCAATATGATATTTGGATCAACGGAGTGAGAGCAGACCAATCTGATTTTAGAAAAAATCTGAATATAGAACAAGAGGCTAAAAATAATGTCTTAAGATTTCACCCAATGCTTGACTGGGATAAAAGAAAAATATATGCTTATCTTTCAAAATATGATATTCCGCATCACCCTTTGGATGCCAAAGGTTATGTAAGTATAGGCTGTGAACCCTGTACACGAAAAATTGACTTAAATGAACCAGAGCGAAACGGAAGATGGTTTGGTCAAAATAAAACTGAATGTGGCATCAACACAGATTTAATAAAGTAAACTTATAAAATGCCCAATGAATATGATAGTATTTTCTAACATAATGCCCATGGGCTATTCACCAACCTGCTACTGGCAGGTCTGACATTTGAAAAATAAATACAGATGAAAGTATTGATCACCGGAGGTGCCGGCTATATTGGTACCGAATTAGCTAAAAGATTGAATAATAATTCGAAAATTTCGGAGATCATAGTCTATGACAATCTTTGGAAAAACAATTA